>JALYHQ010000114.1 GCA_030776455.1 Acidobacteriota bacterium
TACGGTAGTACCCGAGTTACACATTTGCCGACGTATTTGTAGGTAACTCTTGTGACACCCGTCTCGGTGAGCTGTCACGCAAGCGGCCTGAACCGAATCCTATTTTCCGGTGTTTCCATCGGATCCATTCGCGCACAGAGGAAAAAAGACAATGACCTTTCTCTCATCGGGATGTGGCTCGGAACGGTGCACGTCGAGCAATGTTCGTGCGGTATCGACAATTGTCTGCGCATGCGCGTTTTCAAAGCGCGCTTGGCTGTATGCTTTTCGCGCTGTACGCGCGCTTGATGCCGTTACCGAACGCGCCGCTATCGCAGAGAGCCAACTCTGGCGGAGTTGCTTGCAAACTACACAACGTGGATCGTTCATTTATAGCCTCTCTCCCGTCCGGTTGGAAGAGAAGCCCCGAACATTGGTACAAGTACGGCGCCTCTTAAAATCGGGATACTATAAGCTTACGTTGCTTCGAGACGAATGACAATACCCAAGCGCAGAGGAATGGGGTATGCAGGGTTAAGACGCGGCGGGTTGCCCCGTTTGTAATCATCAAGATGCTCTGACCGGCTCGCGGGCGATGACTTGACCACCAGCGCGGCTGTTAACTGGCCGAAGCCGATTCATTCGGGGAGCCAAACTGTTCGTCTCCGATCGCCAATTCCTTTTACTAGAGTGGCGCTGCTACGACAGGGATCCTGGAAAGTTTTCCTTGAGGAACAGACCTTTTACCAGTGCTGCTGCGGACCGAAAGCGTACCTGATTTGGCACTCACCCGGATTCGAAATGACACTTGGCAAGGTCCTGGACGAGACCAGGAGCCGAACACAGCAACCCCCAATCGTCGTCACGCGATGACGACACGTCGTGTCCAATGAAACCGCTGGTCGTGGATGTTAAAGCGCGATCGTGATCTGCCAGGACACGGGCCGCTTATTCACCGCCGCCTTCATACGGCCAATCGTCAGATTCTTCGCGATCCTCGCGGATACTAAGTTCAATCCTGGCCTTCTGGGAATTTCGCAAGAGATCCTCGATCTCATCCGGCCGCATTGGCGCGCCCACAACAGCTGCTACCGCCATTCCTAAGCACAGCACCAGTTTCCGTAATATGACCACGTCGCAACATCCTTCCTCCCGTGTCATCAGTTGAATCCACAGCACATGCCCGAACAGAGCGGACGAGCCCGGTGAATCCGCTGATCGCCACGGCGCCCTGTGCCAGAACTCGCGGGCGGACAGCTTCATCCCTGTTCGCGGTGATGAAGACGAATCGGAATGTGTTGCCCACAAAGCTTCGGTTCCCATTGAAGTTCTGCCGGTACGACGTGACTGCATTCGGACGTTCCACCAAATGACACTCTGGTGGCCGGCAGCCGGACCGCCCATACCATCAAATAGCAAGGATCTGACCCTATGACTATTGCCCCGACGCCTTCCACGCCGCGATATACTGAACAGGAGCCTGGAGAGCTCACGCCTTTCTTCGGGGACGCCGACCGTCGGCAACCGCGGGGTAAAACGGATGAACACGCAGGACCTCGTCCCAAGCATCCGGGAAAAAGTTCGACCTGGCACGGTCATTCCGAAACCAGCCGCACGCGAAGCTTCTCTTGTGAAAGGTTGGGACAAGCGGGCTGGAGAAGAAGCTCTGATATACTGCATCCCCAACCATAACAACCCGTCCAAACCATATCAGAAGGGCATCACGGTATCCGAATGGAAGTCAGCCTATAATCGCTTGGTGCAGTAGCGCGAACTGACGAGGGACTGGTTTTGGCTTAATCTGAAACGATGTGCGGATGAGGGAGGATGCAATTTCACAACACTCGGTGGGGTCTTCTCTCTACTTGGTCTAGCGGTCTATGATCGGCGCGGCGTCTATCGAGCGGTGTAAGACCGAGCGGCTATCGGCGACATTTTTGGCCGAAGAGCTGGCCCATCCAGTTGGCGAACGTCATCATACGGCCTTCCCCGGTATTCAACGCTCCAGGACTCGGCTTCGGCGATCCGGCCACTGGGCGTCGCCTTTTTCGGGCACGCCGTAGCTGATGAAGGTGGGGCGTGGCGCGCACAACGCGATCAGCTCATGCGCGTCTACGGGAAGGTCGCCCGCGTTCTTGCTGCCGAAGGACGCTTCCGCCGCTCCGTACTTGATGAAGTTGCCTGCCATCCAGTGGTATTCGCCGGAACCGGTCAGGCTTTCGACGGCCTCCCCAAAATTTCGACGATGCAATTTTGCGCCACCCTCGCCCGAGGATCCCACCAGGACCACCGCGAAGCGTGAATCCATCGCCATGGTCACCAGCGCAGCCTTGCCGTAGCGCGAGACGCCCTCGATGCCGACATGCGCGCCGTCTACCGCGGAATCGGTCTTCAGATAATCGAGCGCGCGCGATGCGCCCCAGGCCCAGGCGCGCAGTGAGCCCCAGTCATCCGGCTTGCGCGGCTGGCCGCGATTGACCAACCCGATGATTCCCTTGGTAAGACCCGCGCCGTTATCGGCCTGAATACTCGCGGGGCTCAGGAATGCGTAGCCCCAGCCATCCGCGAGCAGCTGCTCGGTGGCGGGCGGATCCTCGCCGGCGCGCGGAGCCGTCGGCTGAAGCGAACCGGGCAATCCGCCTCCTCGAAACATCACCATCACCGGAGCTTTGGCGGCGCCGATGTCCGGCGTCACCACCACCAGTTGGATGTCTACATTGATGGCCGGGAAGACGGAGTTGTCGACATGTCCCGCTAACTGCTTCCCGATCACAGGGTACGCGCCAACTTTTTCGTGCACCGTCTGAATGACCGTCCACGTCACCTTCGGAACACTCCTGGGAACGCGGCCCAGCACCTCTCGTTCGAAATCTTCCACTATCTCCGGACAGCGCTGGTCCCACCACAGCTTCGCCGAGGTCACCTTGTTCCCGTTCTTCAGCACCAGCACTTCGGGCAGATGTGGAAACGGATTCGCGAGCGACTCATCATAGTTGGCATGATTGGGGGCGTTCGGATTGCCGCTGGGACCGGGACGCAGGCTCTTGATACCGAGTTGCTCGAGCATGTTGCGATGATCTTCAGCCGCGGTCCAGTTTCTAGGCTCCGGCTGCGGCTGGCCGATTAACGCGTTCGTTAAGGCGGCGAAGGCCGCTAAGGTGGGATATTTTGTGGACCGCCAACCCAAGTGATGTAGTATACATGTTGCTACTGATGACGCGCGTGCTTGTCCTGGCGCTGTTCGCGGCGGCCCTCGCGCCGGCGCAGAGAAGCAACTATAAGCCGCTGCCGGCTTTTCCGGTTCCGGATACAGTCGCAGTCCGCCAAGTAGACATCTACAGTGAAGGCATTCGGATGTCGGGCCAGCTTTATTCCGAGCAAGCGAACGCCGGCAAGAAACTGCCTGCGATTATCATGGCGCATGGTTGGGGCGGCACCGCGGCGGGTCTGGTGCGTGAAGCCGTGCCGCTGGCTCAGGCGGGATACCTTGTCCTGGCGTTCGATTACCGCGGCTAGGGGCCTGGTGATTCACGGGTCATCTTGACCAGTAAGCGCGAGCCCGCGGACAAGCAGAACTATCGTTTCACGGCCGAGGTTCAAGGCGTGCGGGAAGTGGTGGATCCACTGGATATGGTGATCGACTGGCAAAACGCGATTGCCTGGATGGCGGGCGAGCCACAATGCGATCCCGATCGAATTGGACTGTGGGGATCAAGTCTATCCGGCGGGTTGGGCGAGCTGGGATATCCCGCGCCCGGCGCAAATACGGTGGCGCATCTCATCGGAGCTCCGATTCGGTATCAGTTCGCGTCCTGGTTCCCGGTTGAGGAAATCGACCGCATCCCCAATTGCGCTACGCAGTTTGTGGTCGCTGAAAAAGACGAATTAGTGGACAACAAAACGAACGGCATCCGGGCATATGAACGCGCCAAGGGTCGTAAGAACCTGGTTTCTATTCCGGGCATCGACCACTACGGCATCTATTACGTGATGGACGCACGCAATCGCGCGCGACTTGGCCATCGAGTGGTTTGACCGGTATGTGAAGGGCGCCGGTTACTTTTAAAACCCAGAAGTAATAGTGGGCGGTGTATGCAGACTCGTAGATCTCATTCGCGGCGCACCCGGCAGCGGGGGCTTTCCCGGCGCCTGTGTACAGCCGTTGAATAATGCCGACGTCGCTGAAGTCACCAGTGCGGCTCGCTTTGTCGACATCCAGCTTCAACCAGTCAATCGATACGCCGTCCGGCGAGGCGAAATGAATTGCCGTGGGGCCAATGGCTTTGAGGCTGCCGCTGCCATCCACCATGGCCCAGGATGGTCCTGCCCCGTGATGAACTTTCAAATGCGAGTTCATGTCGTAAAGGGTGGCATCGGGAGTCGAGCCCTTGGACCACGCGCCATTCTCACACTTGTAGATCTGCTTCCCAACCGCCAGGAAGTGGTATTTCAATCTGACGGAAGCACCCGGGGCCACCGTGATCGGCTTCGCCTCGACAGGCAGCACCGGCGGGCTTGGCGTTTGAGCAACTAGCGGCACGGCCAGCAGCGCCAAAAGAATCGGATTTCGCGCAGCCATTGTGGTTTCCTCAAGTATCGGCGAAATCTCAGCTTATCATCATGACCGGCGTCCGCCGCTGTGTTAGGTTCGAGTTAGAAGCGAATATCATCACAGGAGATCGACCATGACTATTAAGGAAGTCGCCGACACGCTAGTCAAACTTTGTTCGGCCGGCAAGTTCACCGAGGCCACCGAGGCACTCTACTCGCCCGATATCGTCAGCATGGAAGCGGGCGCGCCTCCGGGACAATCGCGGGAAGCGAAAGGCCTGGCGGCGGTGAAGGCGAAAGGCGAATGGTGGACCGCGAATCACGAAGTCCACTCGGTCTCGGTGCAGGGTCCGCTGATCGCGGGTGCACACTTCGCGGTGACTTTCAAATTGGACGTCACCTTTAAGCCCGAGAGCAAGCGGTTCACCATGGAAGAAGTGGCGGTTTATAAAGTGGTAGACGGCAAGATCGTGTACGAAGAGTTCTTCTACAACATGTAGCATCGTATTCTTGGGGCGCGATAATGAGCCAGGATGGGCGCGGGTCCCTGGAACCACAATATTCACTACCACGACGAAGTGCTGCGCTCAGTTCCACCCGGGTGCGGGCCAGCGCTGGATGTGGGGTGCGGAGAAGGCCTGCTCACGCGGCGTCTGGCCGCCTGTTGTGGACACGTTATCGGTATCGACATCGATTCTGACGTGACTGCGCGCGCCCGAGGCGCCACGGCGCCGGAACTCGGAATCGATTTTATCGAAGGGGATCTGCTGACGCATCCATTTCCGGATGACAGCTTTGATCTCATCACGGTGGTTGCGGCGCTCCATCATCTTCCCTTAAGGCCGGCCTTGGCGCGCTTTCGGAGATTATTGCGGCCGGGCGGTGTACTCACGGTGATCGGACTCTTCCGGGTGCATAGCGTGGAGGATTACCTGCGGTCCGCCATCGCGTTTCCAGCGAGTTGGATACTGCGCTGCCTTCGTACGCACGCGGAAGTGACGGCGCCTGTGCAAGATCCGCGGGAGACGCTGGCTGAGATTCGAACTGCCTGCGACGCCATCCTGCCGGGAGCGGTGCTCCAGCGGCGGCTGTTGTTCCGCTACTCGCTCATCTGGCGGAAACCGTAGCTTGTAGAAACTTTTCCCAACTGTTTTTCCCATCCGCAAATCCGATGGCAGCCCAGGCTGCGTATATGATTAAGGTCTGCTTACCACTTCAAGGAGGATTACCATGTCGAGAAAAGTAGCATTCAGTGTGGGACTGATGCTGACGGGATTACTGCTGGTTCCCGTTTCCCCGTTACGCGCCGCCGATCACCGGGACGCGCCTGCCGTGGATGGCGCCGGGGAGGGCGACATTACGGATGTCTTTGCATTCCTGGATCCGAACGACGCCAGCCGGCTGATTCTGGCGATGGGCGTTAATCCTTTCGCGGTACCCGCGGCGACGCACAGCTATCGATTCTCGAAGGACTATCTGTACCAGTTCAAGATTGACCGGACCGGCAGCTTTCGCGAAGACTTTGTAATTCAATTCCGATTTGAGGATACTCCTACGGGACAACGGGCGCATGTGCGCGTCGGCGTACCCGATCCAGCCTATGTAGGCGCGAACAATCTCTATCTGGTGGACGCGCCCAGCCAACTCGACCTCCCAACCGGTCAAATCGGCGGCCAGGGCAATGACATCCAGGTGTTCACGGGCCTGAGAGATGATCCGTTCGTGCTGGATGGACAGTTCTTCCGAATTACCGCCAATCTGCAGGATGTGTTCCGCGACATTCCCACATCGCCGCTGGGCCACCTGCGCGGCCGTCCGGTGCGGGCGGACGGCACCAGCGGCGTCGACATGTTCGGGGGCTTCAACGCGTCGTACATCGTGGTGGGTATTCCACTCTCGTGGCTGGGCCCCACCCGGGACGTAATCAACATCTGGGGGACCATCAGCGCGCCAGTGGACGAAACGGGCTCGTATATTCAGTTCGAGCGCATGGGCCAGCCGCTGTTCAACACCGTGTTCATGCCCAATGGCCTGAAGGACGCCTTCAATCAGGGCGTACCGGCGGACGATATGTCGCGCTGGGCGAAATATGTGCCTGATTCGCTGACTACGACGGACAACGATGGCACGGGCAACACCATTTCGGGACGCGCCGGTCTGCTGACGGCGCTCGGGCTGGCTACTCCTCCCAACGGAGCGCCGCTGCTCTTGCCGGCGTCGTTCGCCAACACCAACAAAGATCTGCTGCGCGTGGCCCTGCTGCCGGACGTGCTGCGGCTAAGTGTCAAACTCGCTCCAACGGATCTGGGAATCGGCCAGTTTGGTTTGACCAATGGCCGCAGGCCTGGAGACGATGTGGTGGATATCGCATTGCGGGTGCTGCGGCAGCTGGCCGACGTGAATCTGCCGGCGGCGCTGAAGGTTCCGGGGAGCGGTCCGGCGCGTTCGGGGGCGCTGAACGCCGATGATCGACGTTTTTTCGCGGTGCTGCAGGGCACCGACTTCATCCGTCCGGATGCCAACCTGGGCGATCTGACGACCAGCGGAAATGACAAGCCATTTCTGGGAACATTCCCATTCTTTGCCGAACCGCATCCGCGGCCCGGCGATCCGGGCACCATCGGGTTCCCCGCGCTGGGGACTTCGCCGGTGGATTTCCCGTCTTCGCTGTCGTATAAGCAGTAGGAACGCCGTTTTATGAGACTCTGTTGCGCTTTGGTTTGGTGCGGGTCGGCTGTGTTCGCACAGGTGCCCGCGCTCACCAGCACGCCGCTCACCACGGATGAGCGCATCCGGGTGTACGAAGAATGGGTAGCCGCGAATCCGGCGAGTACAGCGAATCGAACGCTGCTCGCCGGAGCGTATATCCAGAAAACACGCGAAACAACCGATTTCGCGTATCTTGACCGCGCTTCGAAGATTGTCGATCGGGTGCTTGCCGAGAAGAAAGACTATGAAGCACTGCGGCTTCGGAATCTGATCGAGCTCAATCTTCACCATTTCGCCAAGGTGGTGGAATACGCGCGCCAGATGACCCGCGCCGCTCCCAGCGATCCGCAGAACTGGGGTTCGCTGGGCGATGCGCTGCTTGAAATGGGCGACTATGAGGGCGCGCTGGAAGCCTTTCAGAAAATGCTCTCCATCCGGCCGAATCTGTTCAGCTACAACCGCATGGCGTACTATCGCTTCATCACGGGAGACGTGGAAGGCGGCGCCGCAATGATGGCCGATGCGGTGAAGGCCGGATCGAGATATCCCGAGAATAAGGCGTGGTGCCTGGTGGAGCTGGGGAACATCTATTTCAAGACCGGCCGTTGGTCCGAGGCGGAGCGCGCTTATACCGAGGCGATTGCGATATTCCCCTCATCGCATGCTGCCTATGCCGGGCTGGGCAGCGTGCAGGCGGCGCAGGGTAAGCTTGCGCAGGCCATCGAGAGCTACCGGCACGCCCAGGCTATTACGCCGATGGTACAGTACGCTGGAGTCTTGCACGATCTTTATGCAGCGTCGGGCAACCCGGCGGAATCGCGGCGGCAGGCGGACATGGTGGACCTGGTGTCGAAGCTGGAAGAGGCTTCCGGCATGAAAGCGAATCGCACGCTGGCTCTGGTATACGCGAATCAGGACCGGAATCCGGCTCGATCGCTGGAACTGGCGCAAGCCGATTTTGAGGTTCGCCAGGACATCTATACATTCGATGCGCTGGCGTGGTCGCTGTATAAGAACCGGCGCTACAAAGAAGCGCGCGAAGCATCTGAACACGCGCTGAAGCTGGGGACGCCGGAAGCGATGTTCTTCTACCATGCGGGTATGATCGCGAATTCGCTGGGCGACGGCACGAATGCAAGAACGTATCTGGAAAAGGCGCTGCGCCTCAATTCCGGATTCGATATCCATCAGGCGGCCATTGCGCGCAAGACGCTGGGAGAGATGGGCGCGGCGAAATGAAACGATTGACCCTGCTGCTGATGGCGAGCGCGGCGCTGGGGATGGCGCATCCGATGGGCAACTTCAGCGTCAGCCACTATGCTCGCTTCGAGGTAAATAGGCAGGCAGTGAAACTGCAATATGTTCTCGACCTGGCGGAGCTTCCCACGTTTGATCTGCTGCGGTCCTGGAAACTGGAACGGACCAGCCCGCGCGGGGAACTGGAAGCCCGGGCGCGCGAGCAAGCGAAGCAGTGGCTGGACGGGCTGCGGATCACGGCGGACGGCCGGAAGGTTCATCCGAAGTTCGAAGGCGCGGATCTGGCGATCGCCGACGGGGCGGGGAATCTTCCGGTGATGCGCATCGGCGTGCGGGCGCGGATCGCGGCGGCGGGCGGGACGCTGGCTTATGAAGATCTGAATTTCTCTGAGCGGGCCGGCTGGAAGGAGATCGTGATCCTGGCGGATGCAGGCGCGACGCTGCGCGAAGCCAGCCAGAGCAGCCGGGACCTCAGCCAGGGGCTGACGCAGTATCCGCCGGATCCCACGCTGGCGCCTCCGCAGGATCTTAGAGCTCAGCTGACATGGTCGGTGGAGAGTCCCCGCCTGGCCACGGCGGTGAAAGAGCCGGTGATCAAGCCGGTTCCACAGCCCGCGCGCGTGCCTGCCGGTCCGGCTCCCGCCGCCACTACCGCCGCGGCCGCGCCGGCGGGAACCGTCACGCGCGGCGATTTCCTGTCGCGGCTGCTGCATGAGCGCGTTATTACGCCCTGGATGATCCTGGTGGGCATCGCGGTGGCCTTCGTGCTGGGGGCCGCCCACGCACTCACCCCGGGACACGGCAAGACCATTGTGGCCGCTTATCTGGTGGGATCGCGGGGAACTTTGAAGCACGCGGCGTTTCTGGGCGCCATGGTGACATTTACGCACACCATCAGTGTGTTTGCGCTGGGGCTGGCGACGCTGTTCCTGTTTCGCTACGTGATGCCCGAGAAAATTGTTCAGGTGCTGGGCGCGATCTCCGGGCTGTCCATTGTCGCGATCGGCTTGTGGATGGCTTACAAGCGGTTGGCGGCGGCCAGACACGCGCATGCGCATGCGCACGGGCACGCTCATTCACACTCTCATGACCATCACCATGCGCATGTACACGATCATGGTCATCAACATGGTCCGGGCGGGCATACGCATGTGCCGGAAGAGATTTCCTGGGGCGGACTGGTGGCGTTGGGCGCCAGCGGCGGGCTCGTGCCCTGCGAATCGGCGCTGATCCTGCTATTGGGAGCGATTGCGCTGGGCCGAGTGGGGCTGGGTCTGCTGCTGCTGGTTTCTTTCAGCGCAGGACTAGCGCTGGTGCTGATGGCGATTGGAGCCGTAGTGCTGTTCGCGCGGAACCTGCTGCCGGATAGCAAAGGGTCGAGCAGTCATCCTCTGTTTCGATGGCTGCCGGTGGCCTCATCGGCGGTGGTAGTGGTGATCGGGCTGATCATGACGGGGATATCCGTGGGATGGATTCATCCCAAGTGGATGGTAGGTTAGGGGTCCAGCTTGTGGGGCAGGCGGTTTCGCCTGCCAGAGGCCGACCGCTCCCCTTGGTCGCGGCTCTGAAGTAGCGATGATTCTGACAAGCTCTTAGGGCTGTTTGGGCGCCGGGACTCGGAACCGGCCGGTGATGCCGTTGATGGTAAGGGTGGCGTCCACGAATGGGACGCCGGCCGCAACTCCCGAAGGATAATTGAAGTTCAACTGGTCTATAATCTCGCTGGGCGCCGCGCCGCAATAGTCCACCCGGGCCGGGCGCCCTCCAATGACCAGCTGGCAATTCGCCGAGCTGCCGGGTACTTCCAACGGAGTGAGCGATCCGTTGTAGACGGCCGGTACGCCATCCTGGAGAGGCGCGTTTTTCGGTCCGAATCCATTGGCCCAGAGTACGTATTCATTACCCGCTTGCACCGCACATTCGGTGAGCGCGCATCCGTCTCCGGTTACCCACGCTATTCCACTTGTGTAATCGTTCAGGAACATCGAAGGCGCACTCGCAGCTTCGATGGTGACCAGCTCCGGATCGCTGTCGACGGTGTTCCGCGTGACGGTTATATTTACGGCCCCCGGTTTGGTTTCCCAAGGGATCTGGAAGTTGATCTGGGTGGGCGATACGTAGATGAGGGGAGCCACTACGTTATCTACGCTAACGGTGACGCCGGCGACGGATGTCGGAAAATTGGGCGCCGGGGATACCACGTAAGTCCCATCCGCGAGATTTTGGCCGGTAAGAAAAGCGAGGCCCCCGGGCGCCATGCTCCCTAGGAAGGACGCGGCGTTCAGGACTCCCGCGGGAGTGACGGCGGGCTTGGCCGGATTGCCGGGCGTCGCCGCAAAGACCCTCACGTAGTCCACCAGCATGTCCTGCGGTGGGAATGGCGCGTTGGGATCGGGTCTTCCCAAGAAGGTGTTCGGGCCGCCGATGGCAAGATTCAAGAGGATGAAGAACGGGTTATTGAAAACCCATTTGGTTCCGGCCGGTAGCGACGCCGGAGTGATTTTGTGATACGAAGCGCCATCCACAAACCACTCGACTGAATCCTGCGACCATTCGATCGAATAGACGTGATAGTCGTCGTTAACCTTCTCTCCCAGCGGCAGCGTGTAGGACTTCCCGATGCCAAATTGACCTGAGTAGCCTGGCCCGTGTGCGGTTCCGTTATTGGTGGAGATGTTGTTGTTGAAGGTCCCGAAATTCTCCATGATGTCGATCTCGCCGCTGGTGGGCCAACCGACCGAACCGATGTTCTCACCGAGCATCCAGAAGGCCGGCCACACACCCTTGCCAAAAGGCAGCTTGATCCGAGCCTGAATTCGGCCGTATTGCCAGTTTCCATCCGTCGTATGGGTGGAAGCGCCTGGACTTCCGGTCTGCAGGCGCGCCGACGTATAGTTCCCAGCAGCGTCTCGGATGGCCCGGATCACCAGATGACCTTGGCCGTCCTGAAAGACGTTGTTGGGCGAGTTGGTGTAGACCTCCGCTTCGGAATTACCCCAGCCGCCCCCGCCGAGATCGTAATTCCATTTGGCGGGATCGGGAGGAGCTCCTGGCGGGCCGTTGAACTCATCGCTCCATACCAGCTTCCAGGCGCTGGGAGATTGAGCAACTGCAAGAAAACCGGCCAGTGACAACAGGGTCGCGAAACGTAGAATTCGCATACTGTGTTCATCATGCCTGAATCGAACGGGAGGTTCAATAGCGCTAACCCGGGTTCGCGCGTACAATGAATATCGTGCTAGAGGAAACCGAAGGGAGGCTGCGCGGCCGGTCTTCGCAATACCTGCATCTGTTGGAGGCGGCGCTCTATATCTCCGTCGGGATACTGCTCTCCGCCACCGCCATCGCGGTGCTGGTGGATGCGGGTGGCATTCTGTTTCGCGGCATCTTGAATCGCACAATTGCGGGCTACGGGCTGCAGGTGCTCGATCAGCTTCTGTTCGTTCTGGTGCTGGTGGAAATTCTGCACACCGTTCGAATCTCCATCCGGGCGCAAGAAATCCTGATTGAACCGTTTTTGATTGTGGGGCTGATCGCTTCCGTTCGGCGGGTGCTGGTAATCACCATGCAGGCGGCCAAGATGACGGAAGAAGGCCACAGCACTGCCGACACAAGCGGGGCGTTCCACAACTCCATGATCGAGCTGGGGCTGCTGGGTGTTATGGTGCTGGTATTCGTACTCTCCATCTATCTGCTGCGGCGCGCCGCGACGCGCGAGAAGCTGATCGAGGAGTAGCGCCTCTTACATCGTGCTGATTCGGATGTAGCGCTTGATGTCCGGCATGTTCACGATCACCTACTTGCGGCGGCCCCAGGGAATCTGCACGGATGGCGAACACCGGGCTGATTTCAGGTCGACTCTTAACGTTCCCGACTTGACGCCCTGCGTATACGGCAATATCGCGCTCTCATACCGACCCTCGGAGTCCGCCTTAACTTTTGGAGAATGACGCTCGCCCGCCGAATCGGAATCCAGGATCACTTCGCTGCCGGCCGGGAATCCGGAGCCTTCAATCAAGACCAGCTCAGAGCCGGGCGTGAGCAGCACGCCCTCAACCACGCACCCCCGATCCTCGCCTCGCAACGGCACCGGCACAAGTTTTGCGAACACTTTGACGGAGCCATCCGACGCAATCAAACCAAGCCGCACGGGTTCGCCGGGAACGGGTTGCGTAACCATGTCGATGGGATCGTCCGGCTTCTCTGCGCTGCCGCATGTGGTGGTGGAACTTCCGGCGCAGATCGCAAGACCCGATTCGTCCAGGCTGACGCCCCTCAAGTTCTCGCTCGGTCCTTTCTGGGTTACTGGCCAGCTGACGATGGTGTAATTTCCGCCCTTCGGCAAGCCCGTGGCGTACAATCGAAACTTAATCACGTTGCCGGAGCGTGAGGCTTCCTTGATCGCCAGAGACGTGTTCGGCGTGCTTGCCCGGGGTCCCCACGCATTATGGATTTTCACCAGGTTCGCGGCGGCGTCCGGCGCATTCGCCTGGGTAACACGCGGGCTGTCCTGCGCTTGTATAAAGGCGACACTCAGCAGCGCGGTCACTAAAGCAACTTTCGCAATCATTTCTTTTCCGCCACCTTCTTCGACCCACTCGCACCTGGTGCGCCGGATTTCGGCCATACCGGACTCGCCGGCTCAATTCGCCATACAGGACCTCCCACGGCCAGCGCGCCCTCCGATCTGATAAATGCCGGGGCCTCGCCGCGAAGAATCCAGACATGTTCGTCGGGCGGTTTCTTCCCCAGCAGCGGAGCGATGGCACCCGTAAGTCCGCCGATTTCCACCTTCAGGACATAATGCGTGGCTTTCCGCGATGCGCCGGCCGCCGAGAACGGTTCCTCGCCCGCGGCGCTGATGGCCAGCTTCACCAGCCTCGGCTTCGGCGTGAATGCCACCAGTGATAACGATTCCGGCGAGCCTTCCGCGGGCAGGTTTTTCAGAAGCGTGAGAAGCATTCCGTTGGCCACGTCGGGTGGTAACTGGAGCCGCTCGGTGGCGACTTTCTCCTTGCCGTCATCGGTATACTTAACCGTCACGTCGCCCGTGGAGCCATCGATAGAAGCCTCCAGCGGATGCTCAAACGCAGGCCCTTTTTGCACCAGCCGATAGTGCAGGAGCCGGAACGTGCCGCGCTGCGAGTAGACGGAGGTTTCGTCCCGGAGCGATCCATCCTTGAATCGAAAAACCAGGTGATTGGTGACTCGATCTCCGCGCGTGTTCTGAGTCAAGTCACCATGCGCGAGCGTTGCGCCCTCCAGGGAGCGCAACTGCAGAAAGCCGTGGACCAGTCCTTCCATGTGCCGGACGGCAACCGGCGCCGCCCCCAGGGTGAGCATCATCCCGAAAAATGCCATGTACTGCATACATTCTCAGGATAAGCTGGCGTCCGCCGTTAGCACTCGCGCGGTGACGATGGCCTGACCCACGTGACGCTGCGTGTGCTCGGCGGTGTGGGTCAGCAGTCCGATCACAGTGGTGGGAAGCTTCTTGCGCCCCACCTCGCGCGCATCGCGCAGCCTCGCGCGGTCCAGCTTTCGGACCACACGCTCCGCGTTCCGGAAGCTTCGCTCGATACCGGCCAGCAGTTGTTCGCGCGTGCCGTGCGCCTCCAATTCCGTTTTGAGCGCCGCGAACTGGGCATCACTCAACTGTCTGCCTTCCACGTAAGTCATCAGCCGATCGACGCTGCCCGCGATGTGACGCAAGTGGAACCCGACCGGAGCCAGGCCCGCTGGCCGCCGCCAAATCTGATCGTCATCCAGCTCCTGGGTCCAATGCGCCAAGTCCTCGCGCGCCTGCTGGAATGCGTAGAGGATAGGAGCCAGCAGCGGGTCTAGGTCTCCGGCCGCGCCTCGCAGCCAAGGCTCTGGCTGGGGGATCATCCTCGCGCGAATCCCAGCAAGCGGTCGCGCAGGCGCAACGCGGTTTCCGAATCCGGGGTAATCACCAGCACCGTGTCGTCGCCCGCGATGGTGCCCACGATCTCGGGCCACTCTTCCTGGTCCAGCGCCACGGCCAGCGTGCCGGCGTGCGCGGGCGATGTTTTTAGCACCACCAGGTTCTGCGCCGCTCGCGCATCCCACAAAAACTCGGCCGCCACCGTGGCTACGCCTGGACCGCCCGGCGCTCCCAACTCCTGATAACCCTCGGAGGTCTTGGCCAGGCCCAGTTCACGTATATCGCGGGACAGCGTGACCTGAGTGGCCTGGATCCCGTGGACCTCCCGCAGCTCGCGCGCAACATCGTCCTGCGTGTGCACCTTGCGCC
>JALYHQ010000115.1 GCA_030776455.1 Acidobacteriota bacterium
GCCCTGCAGCGCGCCGATCAGTTGAAGGACGCCGAAAAGGCCGCGCACTGGCTATCGCGTATCGCCAGCAATACCGCCATCGACTTCCTCCGCCGCCACGGCAAAGTGAACTTCTGCGATATCGATACGCTGATTGAGCCCATCTCCGAGCCATCCGAAAGCCCGGAACAGGCTGTGCTCCGAGGCGAACATCGGGAATATCTGGAGCAGGGTCTCGCCTGCCTTACCGAGCGCGAGCGTACGGCGCTGTTGCTGCGGGATGTGGAGGGTCTGCCCGCCGAAGAAGTGGCGCGCCAGTTGAATTGCTCCAAGGCCACCGTCCGGTCGCATATCGCTAACGCGCGCATTAAATTTCGACGTTACCTGGAGCGGAGCCGCCGGGCTTCGGAACGGAGGGACTCGTAATGCATCCTCCCGAACCGCAGCTCGCTCTGTTCGCGGGCGACGATCTGCGCGGATTTGAGCGCTGGCGCATCCGCCGCCACCTGAATCAGTGCCAGCAATGCCGCCGCGACGTGCAAGCGCTGCAGAGCCTGCGCGAGCAAGTGCGCCAGGTTTCCCAGGAGCTGCCTGAGCATCTGAACTGGGCGCGGCTTTCCGATGAAATCACCGGCAACATCCGCGTTGGCCTGGCAGCCGGAGAGGCCATCGCCCGCTTTGACCGGCCCGCGGCAAAGAGCGTCAAATCGCACGGCCTCGGATGGAACGCGGCCATGGTGCTTTCCGGCGCGACGGTGGTTGTAATGGCCGTACTCTGGATCAAGCTGCCGCAGTCCGATCTCGATCACCTGCGCTCCGCATTGCAGCGGATTCGCTATGAACGCATCGGTTCCGTGGTGCGCATCCCCGGGATAACTCAGCCTGCCGCGCAGGACGGCGTCACCATTGAAGCCGGACCCTCCGGTATTGAAGTGAAGCAGAATGGCAACTCGATGTCGCTGCTGCACCGCAGTTCGGAAGCGGCCGTCACGGTGAGCATGCAGGATTCGGCCGGCGCCCGCTACATTGATTCGGACACGGGGCAGGCCACCATGACCAAGGTTTATTATGCTCCGTAGTTTCACCGCCGCTCTCGCCGTGCTGCTTCCGGCAGTGGCGGGCGTCTACCCCAAAATCGATCTTCCGAAGGATTCCCCCGTGGCGGTGCTCAACACCGATTACGGAGACTCCACCGAATCCGCCCGCGGCGGCGCCATGCTGGTGGATCTGCATGCCGCGCTGACTTTCCGCAACTCCACCCAGCGCCGTATACGCGGAATCACGCTGCTGGTTACCGCGCAGGAAATTACGCCGGGCGGCAAGGGGTCGGTGACGGTGACCAGTCTGGACGTCGGGCCCAATGAGAGCTTTCCCATCCGCATCGATATGCGCCTGTTGCGTCCGCTGCAGGGCGTCTCGGGATTTCCGGTAACGGTAGGCCTGGATGGCGTTCTGTTCGAGGATCTTTCGTTTTACGGTCCCGACAAGCTCAACTCCCGAAGATCCATGACGGTTTGCGAATTCGAGGCGCGCCGCGACCGGCGCTACTACAAGAGCCTGCTTGCGGAGGGTGGACCGGAGCGTCTGCAAAAGGAAATGCTGGCCAGTCTCAGCCGCCAGGCGGACCGTCCTGGTCTGGACGTGCAAATGTCGCGCGGGGGCCGTCCCACCAATTTCGAGCCTGAAAAGCAGGTTCAGTTCGCGTTCTTGAAGATGCCGGATTCACCCGTCGAGCCGCTGGAAGGCATGGCTCGCATTGCGGGCAACGAAGCCCGCGCGCCGCGCCTGGAAGTCCGGAACCGGTCGGATCGCGCGGTGCGTTATCTCGAAATCGGCTGGATCCTGCATGACCGCCAGGGCCGCGAGTTTCTGGCCGGCTCAGTCCCCACCGAGACGCAGCTCGCTCCCGGCGCCCGGACGCAGATCCTGAAAGACACCACGCTGAAGTTCCCGCAGCGCAACGGACAACAGCTCGCGATCGAGGGCATGACCGGGTTTGTGTCAAGCGTCGAGTTTAGCGACGGCAGCATGTGGATCCCGAGCCGTGCGGACCTGAACGATCCTCGCCTGCAGCGCGTGATCGCCCCTTCAGCGGAAGAGCAACGCTTAGTTCAGCTCTACCACAAGCGGGGTCTCAAAGCCTTACTCGATGAACTAAAGAGCCGCGACCATTAGAGGCCGGCAACCGCTCTTGAGGAACCCAATTGGCCCAGCTTCCTTGCTCATCAGCCGGCCGACCGCTCTCTTGAGGAACGCACTTGGTCATGCTTCGTGGGGCAGGCGGTTTCGCCTGGCAGAGGCCGATTACTAATCGGCCTCTGCATGCTATCCTGCCCCACACGGCGGCACGTTCCTCTCCTGTTAATGGCACGCTCATCAGCCGGCCAGCCCGCGACCAAGGGAGCGGAATCCGCTCCTACCAGCGGCGATGGCCGAATCCGCGCCCGCCGTATACGCCGTAGAATCCGATGCTTGGTCCCCAGTAATACGGATAATACCCGCCGTAGGAATACGGATAGGGATAGCCGTAATAAGGCCGCGGAGCGAGCCTCGGCGGCGGCCCTTGGCGGTAGCCGCCTTCGCGTTCGTAATCTTCCTGCATCACCGGCTGAAACGCATCATAGGAGCGTTCGGTAGAGAACGTAATCGGCGCATCGATGCGGAAGGTGAGCAGCGTTTCGGGGTAAACCACGGTTGGTCTTCCGCGCGTCGTCAGCACGCCGATGATGGAGGCGCCGGCGCCGGCGATGGCGCCCATGCCCGCGCCGAATCCACCCGCGGCTGCCGCGCCGATGGCGGCTCCCGCGCCAGTGGTCACTCCAACGGCGGCCACGTCATTGCCCACCGAGGTGTCGCCCTTGCGGCCAACCACCTGGGTCCTGAGGGGGATCTGCTGGCCGTCCACCAGCGTAAGTTCGGTCAGCTCGAGTGCGAGTCGTGAGGTCCCTTGCACGCGTCCGGCTTTGACGGCTTCGGATACTCGCCCGCGTACCGTTTGTCCGCGCCGCGCGATCACGATGCCCTGCGCCACTAGCGGCTGCGCGAGCGTGCCGGTGAAGCTGTCGCCGGCCTGATTATGATTGCTGGAGATCGGCTGATCCACTCGCAGCGTGACCCAGGTTCCCGCCGGTACTGTAAGCTGCGACGGAGCCTGTGGAGGCGGGGGGCCTTGCTCGGGCCGCTGATCGGGACGACGGTCGCTGAACCTGCGCCAGCCTCCGTCCGAGCGTGGCGGCGGGGGCGCCTGCTCCTGAGGCGCCGATTCCTGGGCGACTGCGACAGCCAGCGGCAGGGCCATGGCCACTGCGTAAATCCATCTGTGTTGAGTGCTCATGAAATTGAGTGTCCTTCCCTAAACACTCCGCTAATGCATGTTCCGTGCCAGTGGGGAAGTCCAGTGAATTCAGCAGTGGGAGTGAGTGACGATTGGTGCTTTTCAACCAGGATGGCCAATATCCGCCAGCGGCGCAATTCGAGAGAAGGTCTGGTACACTAGGAGCAGTTCCCACCAACGTCGGGGCGTGGCTCAGCCTGGCTAGAGCGCCTGGTTCGGGACCAGGAGGTCGGAGGTTCGAATCCTCTCGCCCCGACCAAACATCCTTCCCGTTTTTTCGCCATCTCTTAGTTAGTCACCGAGCGCGCCACGCATGGGCGGCGACCTGTATCCGGGGACGTGCGACCTGAATACTACCGATATGCTCGATGACGCTACACTTCCTGGCCCCGACCTTAGAATGCCGTTTCGGCGAATGTGATGCAAAGGTAAACACCTGGCGGCTTACGCGAATTCTTGATAGAGGCGAGCAGGGCCCATGCTAAGCTTAGTTCGGACTCTCATCGGAGGCCGCATGTGGGAAAACACCCCAGGACACGATTTTCAGGCCTTGGGGCAGCGAAAACCCGCCCCAAAGTGCATTCTGCTTTCTGCAGTTATCCTTTTGACATTTTCCTCCGCGGACGCACAGCAATCTGCGGATCTCAGAACCACTCAACTGGCGGGAGCCTACGGCAAACTGCCGATGAGTTTCGAACCCAACCTCGGCCAAACCGATGCGGGTGTTAACTTTCTGGCCCGCGGGAATGGCTACATGCTGCTTCTCGCGCCCACTGGCGCAACCCTCAGTTTGAGCGGGCCGAAAAAAACAAGTTCGTCGCAAATGACCATCGAGCTCGTCCGGGGTAATCCGGCGGCCCAGGTCGAAGGACTCGAAGCTTTGCCGGGCAAGAGCAATTATTTGATTGGGAACGACCGCGCCAAGTGGCGAACCAACGTTGCCAACTACGCTAAGGTCAGGTATCGAGACGTCTACCCCGGCGTCGACATGATTTACTACGGAAATCAGCGGCAGCTCGAGTATGACCTGGTGGTCGCTCCGCGCGCGGATCCCGGCATCATCCAAATCGCTTTCACCGGATCTCGGGGCATGCGCATCGGGCCGGAGGGAGACCTGCTTTTGCGTGTCCCAGACGGAGAGGTGCGCCAGCATAAGCCGGTGGTTTACCAGGAATCGGATGGCACCCGGCAAGCCGTTGAAGGACAGTATGTCCGCACGGGCAACCGGAGTGTCGGATTCAAGCTAGGGAAGTATGACGCCAGCCGCCCGCTGGTCATTGATCCGCGATTGAATTATTCCACATTCCTCGGTGGCCCAAGCATCGGAGGCGCTCAGGATCAAGCCCTCGCAATTGCCGTAGATTCATCGGGCAACGCATACGTAACGGGCTGGACCGTGGCCACCGATTTTCCCGTCAGCAAGGGAGCCATTCAGCCGATCAAAGGGCCGGGTCAAAACGCTTTCGTGACTAAGTTGAATTCCGCGGGTACTGGGTTGGTCTACTCTACTTACCTGGGGGGCAGCAATAGCTCAGACGTCGGTCGAGGAATTGCGGTGGACTCCTCGGGCAAAGCCTGCGTGGTCGGAAGGACCAGTTCGGCAAACTTTCCCGTCACGCCGACAGCCTTCCAGACCGCCCTGCAAGCAGGTGGCGGCGTTTTTGTGACGCAGTTGAATGCGGCCGGCGACGGACTTCTCTACTCGACCTACCTGGGCGATACCGTTACAACGCTAGGTACCGCAATCGCCCTGGACTCCGCTGGCAACGCTTACGTGACGGGTTACACTCAATCGGCGAACTTCCCCGTTACGCTGGGCGCTTTTCGCACCTCATTTTCCGGAATCTCAGGCTTCGTGTCGAAGTTCAATCCCGCCGCCTCTGGCCGTGCTTCTCTGGTTTATTCCACCTTCCTCCCGGTCACGATCTTCGCGAGCGGCATTGCCGTCGACTCGTCGGGGAACGCTTACGTCACCGGCTATGCCAATACGTCCGGAATTGCTACACCAGGCGCTTTTCAGACCTCCCCTGGGGGCGGTGACGACGTCGTCGTGACCAAGTTGAATGCCGCGGGTAGCGCTCTGGTCTATTCAACCTACCTCGGGGGCAGCGGCGCGGATCGGGGTAATGGAATTGCCGTCGACGGGTTTGGCAATGCTTACGTGACGGGCACCACCACTTCAACCGATTTCCCCATAACCCCGGGCGCTTTTCAGATTTCCTTTCAGGGCGGCCTCAACAATGTTGCCGTTTTCGTGACGAAGTTGAATGCGCCCGGTAACGGGCTGATCTATTCCACGTACCTGGTGGGTAATGGGGTTGCCAACAACAGTAACAACGAACAGGGCAACGGCATCGCGGTGGATTATGCCGGCAATGCCTATGTGACCGGCAGCACCACCTCGATCAGCTTTCCCACTACCCCGGACGGGTTCCGAAGCTCAGTGGTTGGCACCCTAAAGGCGTTCGCGGCCAAGTTGAGTGTCGCTGGCGATGGGTTGGTGTACTCTACCTACCTTGCGGGCAGCAATCAGGACATTGGCTTTGCCGTTGCAGTGGACGCTTTGGGTAACGCGTACGTCGCGGGCTATAGCGCATCGGCAGATTTCCCCGTCACGCCCGCGGCGTTTCAGACCAAAGGAACCCCGTGTTGTACGGGCCGGGTCTTTGTCACCGCAATCGCGGCCGAGACGGGCGTGGCCTTGACTCAAACGGGATTCACATTTCAAGCAGTACAAGGCGGCGGGTAGTGGTGCTTTAGGGAGGAGATGGGTTTTACTCGGCACCAGCGTCATGCAGGGACTTGGTTAGCTCAGAAACTCGCTGCGTGATTGCCTGATAGTCAGCAATGGCCTTGCGCAGCGCCTCCAATCCTCCCTTGGAAGCAAACTCCTCAAGGATGACTGTGGCTGTTTGCATTAAGGCCACTGGCGAGCGATAGGCATTTTCGGTCCGTGCCAATAACGTACCCGCTTTAGAAAGCGCACTGCCAGCATCCCAAATCTGCCGTTCAAGCAGAGCAGCCTCCCGTTTGGCGCTGTTGCGCTCAAGCAGGAATCCCCCAATAGCCGCCTTCTGTTCGTCAGTGCTCATGCTTGTTATTCTCCACCTTCAATAGTGCCAGCCTTAACCGAACGTCCGATCTTACGTTTGAGAATGTCGAGCCATGCGGAAAGATCTTCGAAGCTCTCCGGGCTTAGCGAGGTAGGCCATTGGATCGTTACAGGTCCCTCGGTTAGCGAAAATACGTCTTGGAGCATCTTCGAAATACCTCGCTCAACCGGGAAGGGCGATGGCGGGGGAATAGCCCCCTTACCCTTTAGCGCAGGAGGAGGCGGAAGGGTGTCGCTGACTGGAGCATCTGCGACCGTCAATTCTTTCACAGGCACACCCTTAGCGCCACCTTCGATAAAAGCCCATTGTCCATCATCTGAAAAACCTTTGATTTGCTTAGGTTCCGCGAATTGCAGCACGCCCAGGGACTCCCACTGAACATAGTCCCCGACTTGAATGTGGTTCTCATCAGAGCCATCATCGTCCCCCTGTTCAGAGTCTAACACTGCCGGACTCGATATTCCAGCATATTTTAACGTCGCCTGGAAGTCCTTGATGAAATCATCTACGGACTTTGGATTGAAGCCCTTACCGGCTATAAGCTCCGACTTCAGGGTGGGGTCTGACGGAAGGCCGGATGCATATGTCTTTAGCAGGTCTTTGTAGATCGCCGGTCCCTTAGCGGCGTCTTGAAGTGCTGTGGCTTTTTTGGGATCGCCATCCTGCCGAGCGACGATGTCTACCCCGCGTGGGGTCAACTTCAATCGCCCGTCCGTATCTTGAACGAGCCCGTAGCTCTTTAGTGCGGACAGCAGCCTGCCAGCATCCCCAGTGAACTTCTCAAACCCCATGTGCAATAAGGCCGCATCGCGCGGGGAAGCCACTAAGCCATCCTTTTTGTACCAGTCATTGATCTTGTCTACCGCGACCTTCAGGCTCACGCCGGGGTAGTTCGGGCTACGGTGCCTCGGGGACCTGGGTGCCTGAGTATTGTTTTCGCTCTGATCCATAATGACCTCCCATCTCGATAACTACTGTATCAGGTATCGGCCCCAAACGCAATAGCGCTAGCCCCACACTCGGCGATAAAATAGCAGTTGCTATCGGGTGAAAATTTGCTATACTCAGTTAGGGACCTTATGATTAGAAGATTGGTAGCCTGCATCGCTCCTTCCAGCACCGGCGGTGTAGGCCTAAACGGGAAGGCCCAAGCCGTTGTCTCTCAACAACATAGCGGCTTGGGCCGTGGTGCTTTCAATTCTGGGCCGGTACCTCAGCGCATAGAGGAGTCGGCTACTAACCGACTTGCCGTGGGTTGGAATCCCACCCGGCCCGCCACTTCTACTTCAGCCCCGCTCGTAGCTACTAACTACTTGCGGGGCTTAACCCCAGGCGTGAAGCCCAAGGCAGGGTTGGTACCCACTGTCATTGTGAGCTTTTCGCTTGAAGAAAGCAAGGCTCCACATGACGTGTCACAACTGCCGAATTGATATGGTCAAGGCTGGCTTAGCCAAGAATCGCGCCCAGCGGTTCAAATGCCAACAGTGCGGGAAGCGTTTCACCGAAGCGCAGGTAAGGCTGTTCGGTTCCGACTCCCGGTTGCCTGATGAAAAGGTCACGATGATCCTGCATTGCCTCGTGGAAGGCAACAGCGTGCGCTCCACGGCCCGCCTGTGCGATGTGGAGAAACGAACCGTGCTGAACCTCTTGGTTCGCGCTGGAGAGAACTGTGAACGATTGGCGACCGAAAAAATCCGCAATGTGAAAATTTCCCAACTACAGGCAGACGAAATTTGGACCTTCTGCAAAATCAAGCAGGGACGTATTCGCCCCGATCACGATCAGGCGGTGACGGGCGATGCATACACATACATCGGCCTCGACCGCGCTTCCAAGCTGGTAGTCGCGTGGCACCTGGGTAAGCGGGATCAGGAGAGCACAGACGATTTCATTTCCAAGGTTCGATGGGCCACTGCGGAGGAACCGTTCGATATGTGTACCGACGGATTCAGTCCGTACATCTACGCGATTGATGCGGGCCTGCACGACAGGGCCAACTACAGTCAGGTCGTGAAGGTTTACAGCAAGCAGGAAGAAGGACGCGAGCGCTACAGTCCCGGTTCGTTCGTCACGGTCGATAAAACCGCGATACTGGGCAACCCGGACCTGAAGCGTGCCAGCACGTCCCATGTCGAGCGCAAGAACGGAACGCTTCGCCAGTGGTGCAAACGGCTTACCCGCCTGACATACGCCTTCTCAAAAAAGTGGGACAACCTGAAGGCTGCGCTTGCTCTCCACTTCGCATACTATAATTTCTGCCGAGTCCATTCCAGTTTGCGTGTGACGCCTGCGATGGAGGCCGGTTTGACAGATCACGTCTGGGGGATCTCGGAATTGCTGAGCGCGTGACTCTTCAACTTGGTACGATAGTTGCAAATCGAGGATCTACCCAAATGAGCGACAACCCGCCAGGCCCTTCCAAGTTCCTTCCCAAGGATATTTCTTTCGAAGAAATCAAGAAGCGCGCCGCTCCTGACATGGGGCCACTCGGGAAGGATGAAGGCAGCAGCGAACCTGTCGAACAGGGCGAGTCTCAACTAGTTCTTTTCGAGGGCATCACCGTCCGGAAAATCTTCCACGAGAACGAATGGCACTTTTCGATCGTGGATATCATTGCTGCCCTTACTGGTAATGATCGCCCCTCCAAGTATTGGAGCGACTTGAAGTCTAAGTTAGTTACGAATGAAGGGTTTAGCGAGTTGTCCGATTTTATCGGACAACTGAAAATGCAGGCGGCGGATGGGAAGTTTTATCTGACGGATTCGGTTACTGTTGAAATCGCGCTTCGGATCATCCAGTCCATACCAAGCCCAAAGGCGGAGCCGTTCAGGCGCTGGCTGGCGAAGGTAGGATACGAACGAATCCAGGAAATCCAAGATCCTGAGATTGCCGTTAAGCGGGCCATTCTAATGTGGCAGGCCCAAGGCCGCACTAGCGACTGGATCGAGGCACGCCTGCGTTGCATCGTGGCTCGACGGGAGCTTACAGATCAATGGCAACGTGGCGGGATAAGCGGGGCGGAATACGGACGGCTGACCAATATCATATCGAAAGAAACATTCGATCTAGATACAGGCCAGCACAAGCAGCTCAAAGGACTCACCAAGCAGAATCTTCGCGATCACATGACAGACCTTGAACTGGTTTTTACGATGCTCGGCGAAAAGTCCACGACGGCGATTGCGCAGGCGATGAACGCCCAGGGATTACACCAGAACGTAAACGCAGCCAAGTCTGGGGGGCGGGTAGCCGGGGATGCGCGCCGAAACCTCGAAAGACAGCTCAATGGCTCAGTGGTATCTCGGACCAATTTTTTAGAAGGCACACGAAAGAAGGACCCTGAAAAGCTTACTCAGAAAACGCGCCTCAAATAGCCTCGGTTCCCCAGCCAAACCAATGCCCAGGGTCGAATCGGGCCATCTCCTCCCTAAAGCACCACTACCAGGCGGCGGAGCCCCGTCCCCGAAGAGCTTCCGGTTTTTTAACTCCACGTCTCACGCCTTGAATTTCACCGTAGCCACGTCCACTCTTTCGGGAGGCGCGTGGCTGAACGCATCGCCGGCCAGCGGTTCCATCAATCCGGACCAGCCCGCCGCCGTCAATGTGACCGTAAATCCGTCCAGCCTCTCTCCGGGAGATTACTATGGCCAACTGCGGATAGATGCTCCCGGAGCTCCCAATTCGCCCGAGTTTCTTACAGTGGTCTTGAATGTCTCCCCGCCCGGGACTAACCCCGGACCGGTGGTGGAACCGACCGGTCTGGTTTTTGTTGGAGTGATCGGCTCACCCACCCCGGCGGCCCAGTCGGTGCGCATTACCAACCTCACCAATCGCAACAGTTCGTTTACCGCGGTCGGGTCATCCGTGGGCGGCACCAGCTGGTTCACCATTTCCGCCGCCAGTGGCAATGTGGCGCCGAACCAGCCGGTGGATATAAAGGTTCAACCTAACTCCGGACTCCCCGCGGGAGTCTACCGCGGCTCACTTGTGCTGCAGTTTCCGCAAGACAATGCCAGCCGCACCGTTGATCTGCTGCTGGTAGTGACACCTGTAGTGAACTCGCCGTCCGCGGCGAGCGAAAGGCTGCCCACTCCCGCTGCCACAGCTACCTGTACCCCTGCGAAGCTGTTGCCGGTCTTTACTTCGCTGGGCTCGAACTTCAACGCGCCTGCCGCCTGGCCGGCCGCAATTGAGGTGAGCGTGACGGACGATTGCGGCTCGCCCGTGAGCACCGGATCCGTCATTACTTCGTTTTCCAATGGCGATTCGCCGCTTAATTTGGCGTCCCAGCAGGACGGGCATTGGTCGGCCACATGGGCCCCGCTTCACTCGCAGAACCCGCTGCTAGTAACGGTGACTGCGCAGCAGCCCCAAACCAACTTGCAGGGCTCCATCCAGGTAAGCGGCAACGTTCAGGACAACCCGAATATCCCTGCGGTCAGTCCGGGAGGATTAGTTAGCTTGGGAAGTTACGCCGCCATGCCGAGCCCATCGCCTGGGGAGCTGGTTGCCGTATTCGGCATCAACTTAGCCAACGGAAGCCAATCTGCGCCCGCGTTGCCATTGAGCGTTCAGATGCAAGGGACTGAGCTTTTTCTTGCCGGACGGCCGTTGCCGCTGGTATTCATTAGCCCCAATCAAATAAACGCCATGCTGCCCTATGGAATCACTCCGGGAACCACGTATCAGTTGGTCGCGGCCCGAGGCAATCGCCTTTCGCTTCCCCAGCCGGTAACCGTGGCGGCAGCCGAGCCGGCGATCTTCACTACCACTGCGAACGGCCTAGGCCAGGGAGACGTCTTCGTCTATACGGCTGCGGGCGAGCAAATTCTGGCTGGGCCGGCGCATCCCGCGAAAGCCGGCGACATCCTGATCATTTACTGCGCCGGACTCGGACGGGTGGATCCGCCCATCGATGCCGGTGTCGCGGTCGATGGTCTAATCAGAACTTTCACTCCCGTAGGATTGACGATTGGCGGCGTGCAGGCCCAAGTGTTATTTTCCGGCTTGACAGGCCATTTCACCGGCCTATACCAGGTAAATGCGAGGATGCCGGATGGCGTCACTCCCGGGGATACGGTACCTGTGGTGCTATCTGTGGGCAACGTCTCCAGTCCCCCCGTCAGCATGGCCGTTCGCTGAGGTCACCGCGGAATTCTACTCAACGCAGCATCCATCTGAAGTCCAGCCGGACCGGAAGTTACGAGTTCTTCACCGCGTCGCCTTAAGAAGAGCCGCTCCGCTTTGCCTAAAATGTGCGTCCGACGGATTATGAGCTACTCGTGACGCAGCGCAACCGCCGGGTCCACCCGCATCGCCCGCCGAGCCGGAATCATGCACCCCAACGTCGCCGAGCCAACCAGCACCAGCGCAACAACTCCATAGGTGAATGGGTCGGTGGGAGAAACTCCAACCAGGATCGCCGAAAGCACGCGGGTCACACCAAACGCCGCTGCCAGCCCGAGAATCAAGCCAATTGCGGCCTGCCGCATCCCGGAACTGAAGACCATGCGCAGAATACTCGCCGTGGAAGCCCCCAACGCCACACGCACGCCGATCTCTCGCGTCTGCTGATTTACGCCATAGGCCACCACCGCGTAGAGCCCGACGGTGGCCAGCAGTAGCGCGATGCCGGCGAAAATCGCGAACATGCTGCCGAACACACGCAGTGGCCAGCGCGATAAAGCGAGCTGATCATCCAGCGTGATCACATCGCGCACGGGCAGATCCTGATCGATGGCCTGCACCTCTCGATGGAAGGCATTCCCCAGAGAACCAGCGCTGACACGAGTACGCGCCAGCACCGCCATCCAGGGCCTGGGCTCCTGGCGAAAAGGAACAATGGCGGTGGGATCGGGTTCGGTCTTCTGATTGTTTTGCAAGACATTGGGAACAATGCCCACCACTGTCATCCATTCGCCAGGACCCGTATTCTTGTGCATGCGGAAGCGCTTGCCCGTCGGGTCCTGGTTGGGCCACAACTGCCTGGCCATCGCCTCATTGATAACCGCCACGTTCGGTCCAGGTGCATGGTCGCTCGAATTGAGCACGCGTCCCCGCAGCGCGGCGAGTTGCAAGGTCTCGAAATATCCGTCGCCCGCCAGCAGAAAGTTCGTGGACTTGCGGTGATCCGGGTCGACGTTCTGGCCTTCCAGTTCGTAGGGGAAGTCGATGTTGCCGTTGCCCAGAACGGTGGAAGCCACCGCCACCGTCTCGACGCCGGGGAGCGCCCGAAGCCGTTCGATAAGACGCCGCTGAAACTCGATCTGGTCGGCGGGCTTGCCGTATTTTGCAGTGGGAAGCTCCAGTCGCATGGTCAGAACGTTCGCCGTGTTCACGCCGGCGGGACGCGAATAAGCCAGGAGAAAGCTCCGTATCATCAAGCCCGCACCAGTAAGCAGCACGACCGCCAAAGTCATCTCAACCACTACCAGAACACCCGAGAGATACTTGCCGCGAATCCCGCCCCCGGGGCGGCCGCCTTCCTTCAGTGCCGCGTTGACGTCCATGCGCGAGAGACGCAACGCCGGCGCGAGTCCGAAGAGGATCGCCGTGGTGAGCGTGATCGCGGCGAGATAACCAAACGCGCGATAATCCATGGCGAAGTTAATCCACGCTGGTTTGCCGGTGGGAATCACCGCTGCGTCAAAAGCCCGGATTCCCCATGCGGCGATCGCCCAACCGATGAGCCCGCCGGCTACCGACAGCAGAAGGCTTTCCGTCAGGAGTTGCCGCACCACGCGCCAGCGGCCAGCGCCCAGCGCCGCGCGAATGGAAATCTCGCGCGCCCGCCCCACCGCTCGCGACAGCAGCAAGTTGGCGACATTGGCGCAGGCGATCAGCAGCACAAACCCGACTGCTCCCAGGAGAACCAGAAACACCCCTCGGACGGGCCCGGGAAGTGAGGCTTCATTGAAGTTCTGGACCAGGAAGCGGATGTCCTTGTTGGTATCCGGGTACTGGGTCGCCAGACGCTGAGCAACGACGGAGAGTTCCGATTGCGCGGCCTGCTGACCGATCCCCGGAGCGAGCTTCCCAAACACCATCAAATTGCGGCTCTGTCGCCTTTCCTTAGGAAGATCCGGGATATATGGCGTCCACAACTCGGCATCGGCTGGCATGGCGAAGCCCGGCATGGCGACTCCGATCACCGTCGCCGGGACGGAACTGATCCGGATCTTCCGGCCGATCACAGACGGGTCTTTACCGTAACGCTTCTCCCAGAGCGAGAAACCAAGGATGGCGACCGGATTAGCCCCCGGCTTTTCATCATCGGCAACGAACAGGCGGCCGATGACTGCCTGCTGCCCGAGCACCGCAAAGCTGTTGGCAGTGATGTGCGCGGAAGCATAGCTGTCCGGCACGTTGGCGTCGTCGCTCAAGTTCACCCGTTCACGCCACGTGGCGCCGAGTCCGTTGAACGACTTCA
This sequence comes from Acidobacteriota bacterium, assembly GCA_030776455.1. GTDB lineage: Bacteria > Acidobacteriota > Terriglobia > Bryobacterales > Bryobacteraceae > JALYHQ01. The sequence goes on from JALYHQ010000115.1 coordinate 13,856, forward strand.
ATTGCGCGCGGATATCATCGTAATCCAGGCGCGAGATACCGTCGCTGCCGCGCGGATCCTTCGGGTTGAAGGAGGTAACGTACAAGACCCGATCGCTATCGGCGAAGGGCAGATTCTTAAAGAGGATGCCATTCGCCAGCGAGAAGACAGTGGCATTTGCTCCGATCCCCAACGCGAGCGCAGTGATAGCCACCGCGGTGAAGCCCGGATTCTTGGCCAGCGTACGAATTCCAAATCGTAGGTCCTGCCACATGGGAGAATAGACGAAACCGACTCGGCGAATGTTCCTGCGACGGGCAGGGCAGATCGCAAACTATTGCAACCCTGCGCAGCGATCGAGGGGGGCGGAGATATCCCGCAGATCCGTGCGATGCGATGCCAGGTAATTGACAGTGCCCATTTTTGTGCCCACTGGACGCATAGAAGGACTGTGAGCTATTGCTAGCGCCGGACTTTAAAGGCGACCCATGTCTTTGATAACTAGCAACATTGGGCAATAGTGACAAAACAGTGCGCGTTTTTCTAAGCGATTGAGAATACGTTAGTTTATGGTTCGGGACCAGGAGGTAGGGGTTCGAACCTCTCGGCCGACTAACCTCAGAAGCGCCAGGTAACTTTACCGAACACGCTGCGCTCCACCAGGGTGTGGTTGATCTGAAAAGTGTCGATGAACTCGGCGTGCCGCGGCTGCAGCAAATTCTGTCCCACCAGGCTGAACTCGACGGACTCGCCAATGCGCCATCCCAGGCGCGAGTCCAGGCGAGTGTGGCTGGGTGTCGGTCCGGCGCGCAAACTTCCCACATAGGACACCGCGCTATCCCAATCCACGCGCTTTGGCAGAGTCAATGAGGAACGAATCTGAAATTGCCGCGCCGGCGTTTGGGTAACAATTTGGCCCGGGTCCGGATCCTGGCTGGTGCCGTCCCCCTGCACGTGCATGTGAATGTAGCTGAAGCCTGGGCTTAGCCGCCAGCGCCGGGTCACGCTCCAGTTCGCAAACACTTCGCCGCCATAGGTGTGTCCTGTGGCGTCGTCTTCAAAAAGAATCGGAGTCACCAAATGGAAGGGCGCCGGAGTCGCCGTGAAGTACGGTGCGCCTGGCTCGTTCGTCTGGAGTCCAAGATAGTGGCTCGAGAATGCGGCGATATCCACGGACAATCGTTTCCCGATCTGAGCGCGGTACCCGGCTTCAAAATCGTGCAGCCGCTCCGCCTGGCGGCCGAGGGTGCCCAGCAGCTTCACAATCGCCAAACCACCATTGTCCAGCCGGAAGGTCGCGACATCGTTTTCCAGTTGAACGTCCGCCCGGGCCGGCTCACGGATAGCCCGCGATGCCGACATCCAGAACTCCTGCCCGTGGGCTGGTGTCCACACCAATTGCGCGTTGGGTTCATATTCGAATCCGGTGTAACTGTTGTGTTCGAAACGGGACCCCACCGTGATCCAAAGGGAATTACCGGCTTTGATCTCATCAGCGAAGAAAGCGTTAGCTAATCCATCCCTGCGCGCGGCCGGGGTGTAGGAAAGGCCGTATCCTCGCCGGAAATAGTCCCCGGTGACGCGGTAGCCAAGTCCCCAGACGATGTCGTTCCGCGTCCCCGCGAAATGATTCTGGAACTCAACATCGACGGTATTCCGAGTCTCGCTCAACCCGCGGTCGCCACGCTGGTAACGGTCATAGTAGGCCTGCAAGGAAATCTCGGATGCGCTCGACAGCATGTGGGTCCAGCGCCCCAGCAGGTTGCCCGCTTCGCTGGTCTCCTTGTCGTTGAGCGTCGCTTCGCGAAACATCTGGTTTGTATATACGGTAGAGAGGGGCTGCCACTCGCTCGACTTGAACAGATCGCCCTGAACTGTCAGCCGATCGCCTGCCACACCCTCCCAATCCGACCGGAAACCCACGTGCGATTTGTGCCACCCGTCGCCGGCGCCGGTTCTATCGGGAAAGTCGGAGTTCCGGACGTTGGCGTAGTTACCAAATATCCGATAGGCTCCCTTCTGTCCCAGCGTCCCTCCGTACTGAGCCAGCAATTGGGCTGAATCTTTCGAGCCGGTGCCCGCGCGCAGCAAGCCGCCCTGAGTAGCCTTGGCGCTGAGGGTGATGATATTGATAATGCCGTTCATCGCATTGGCGCCCCACACCACGCCGCCCGGCCCGCGAATCACTTCAATGCGCTCGATGTCCTCCAGCGGAACATCCTGCTGATCCCAGTTCACGCCCGAGGTGGTAGGCGAGTACACGCTCCGGCCGTCAATCATCACCAGTACTTTGTCGCCGTACCGGTCATTGAATCCGCGAATGCTGATAGCCCACACGCTGGCGACAATTTGCGCCACGTTCACGCCCGGCACCATGCGCAGTAAATCGGGAATGTTCGTGGCCCCGGACCGCCGGATGTCTTCCTGGCTAATCACAAAGATCGCGGCGCCCGCCTGGGAGAGCTTCTGTTGCTTCTTCGATACCGACGTGACCTGGATGTTCATCAAATCCTCCAGGCTGGCCTCGGCGAGATCCCGAGTGCCGGTCCCCGGGTTCTGCCCGGCCGCCGAACACGGCACAGCCAGCAAGAATGCGAACCCCAGCCAGATGGATGTCTTGACCATCAATACTCATCTCATCGGCAAGGCCCGAATTTCCTTGAAACACCCTACCCCCTCCCGAGCCTCTTACAACTGGCCGGTCCAAAGGACCGCCAGGAGCATCAGTGGAACAATTCAACTCTCAATCGCGCCGCAAGTTCATGCAGATTGTTGCCGGAGCCAGCTCGCTGGGCCTCGGAATCATGAACGCTGACAATGATCACAACGACAACAATAACAATGAAGATCCGCCGCGCGGCCTGGGGAAGAAAATAGAACACGTGGTCGTGCTGACCATGGAAAACCGGTCACTGGACCATTTCCTGGGCTGGATGCCCAACATCGATGGAAAGCAGGCGGGCTTGACTTATCTGGACAAGTCGGGGGCGCCGCACGCAACCCATCCGCTGGCGCCCGATTACCAGGGCTGCGGCCATCCGGACCCGGATCACTCCTACACCGGCGGCCGCGTCGAGTACGACAATGGCGCCTGCGACGGCTGGCTGCGGGCCGGCTCCAACGACGATTTTTCCATCGGCTATTACAAGCAGTCCGATCTGCCGTTTTTGGGCCAGGCAGCGCCCAGCTGGACTACGTTTTCACGCTACTTCGCCGCCACCATGGCCGAGACCTACCCAAATCGCATTTATACCCACGCCGCCCAAACCGACCGCGACACCAATACGACGAATATCTCGACGCTTCCCACTATCTGGGACCGGCTGCTGGCCGCCAACGTACCTTGCCGCTACTATTTCAGCGACGTTCCGTTCCTGGCCCTCTGGGGCGCGAAGTATCTGCCCATCAGCAGGCCCTTTCCGTCGTTCTTGGCCGATTGCGCCGCCGGAACTTTGCCGGCCGTCTCGTACGTCGACCCGCGTTTCATCGATGAGAGCAGCGGCACTTCCGGCGACGACCATCCGCATGCCGACATCCGCAACGGCGAGGCTTTCATGAATCTGGTTTACTCCGCCGTCACGCTTTCGCCCAACTGGTCGAGCACCGTATTCATAATCACGTTCGATGAATGGGGGGGGTTCTTCGATCATGTCCCGCCTCAGACGGCGCCCGATGCAAATCCGAAATTCGCATTGCGCGGGTTTCGCGTCCCGTGTTTGCTCATCTCGCCCTGGACCCGCCGCGGCTTCGTCTCCACCGACGTGTTCGATCACACTTCGTTCTTGAAGATGATCGAATGGCGCTGGAATCTGCAGCCGCTTACCGTTCGGGATGCTAGCGCCAATAACTTGGCAAACGCCTTGAATCTGCATTCATCCAGCAACTTCGCGCCGATTTTCGCTGTTCCTCGCGGCCCCTTCGGCGGGCCGTGCGCCGCTCCCGGAGCGCTGGCGCCTCGCGCACCGGACACAGAATGGTCTCCGCTGCTGAGCTTGGCTCGTTCGATGGGATGGCCGGTATAAGAAGGCTGCCTGGGCGTCACCCAGCAGCGGCTCCAGGGGGAGCCGCGCGGACCAGGGGGTCACCCCTACAGCGGTCTACTTAGGCAGGATGTCCAGGCCGTACGAAGGGTTCGAATATGTGCCGGTGATCTTCACTGGGATCACTGCGCCCGCGCCGCTTCTCTTTCTCTTGAACAACGGATCAATCGCCTTCAACAAGAACGATTTGATTCCCTTGTTGGTCTCGGAAAGCTTCGCGTCCATGCGCAGGGTTCCGTGCAGATCCACGCGCTCGTTGATCAAGTTGAAGGTTCCATGCATCTGCACAAACGCGCCCGGCACGCTGAAAGACAGGTTCGTGAAAGTGGCGACGCCGTGGTCTAGCGCCACGTGCCCCTTGAGATCGGAGACGACGCTCTCCGGTTCTTCCACATCCTTCTCGCCTTCCGCGCGGGCGCTTAGCTTGTTCACGCCGGCTTGCGTTTTCGGATCTGTGAACTGCGCTCCTGCGATTCCAAAATCTCCCAGAATCCGCACCTTCTCTTCGAACGGCGCCTTCTCCGGAGGAACCGTTACCTTGGCGCGCAAGCTGACTACGCCATTCAATGGACCGCGATTCGACTTCACGAACAGGTGCAGCAGGTCCTGAATCCTCCCTTCCTTTACACTCATCTCCAGCGCCACGGTCTTGCCGTGCTTGCCCGCCACGGACCCATCGGCCACCACGGTGGTTCGCAGAAGGTGCGTGATCACCGGATTCAACGCAACGTCGCCGTTGGTGCCGTTCACAATCGCGTGATATTTAATCCGCAGATGCACCGCGTGATGGCTTTTGGTCACTTCGAAATCGGGGATGTCGGTGGCGTCTTCCACAACCAGGCGTTCCAGGGGGCCTTCAAACTTCCCTTCCGACGCGAGGATTCCGCTCACGCCATGGAATACGCCGAGGTTCGCGTGCAGGAACTTGTATGTTCCCGAAACGGGCGTTCGATGGGCATGGTGCGAGTCCACTGGTCCAAACTGGCCCTGCGCCTGGATTTCCCCCGGAGGCTCGGCATTCAGCATATTCACCCGGAACGACGTTGGCTGGCCGGCGTTGACCGGCGACATGCTCAACTGGCGGATGCGGAAGAGCAGCGGCTCTTTTCCGTCGTCCTTGCGCGAAAACTCCAGTTCCGAGCCTTCCACCATCATGGTTCCCACCTTCAAGGGCTTCCCGGTGTTCGGACCGCCGTCAAACGATCCCTTGACTCCTCCGGACGGAATATTGATATGCAACCCTTCCGCCCGGATCTCGCTCACACGGCGCTGCAGCGTAAAGAGAGCCGCGTAGCTGCCTTCAATCGTAAATTTCCGGATGAACAGGAAAGGCTTCTCGGCGGGTTGACTATCGCGACGGAGCGTCAAGCCTTCGGCGATTAAGCCAGGACTCGGAAAAAACGTGTGATGAAAGGTCTTGATTTCGACACTTCCGCCAAACTTGTCCCGCAGACCAGTAACCAGTGCGTCCTGGGTGAAGGGCCAGTTTCGAATCAGAAAAACGAGCATCACAGCAAAAATCACCAGGAACACAACGCCGGCGATCCCAAGCCAGCGGACTTTGCGCCCGGGCTTGGGATGCCGAGTGTGCTCGGTGACTGGCGGTTCTTTTTCACGTACCAGTTGCACGGTTGTGCCTCCCAGGAGCTATTTGGTCTTCTGGTCGCCGCGATCGCCCTGCCCCTTGGGAGCGACGGTCTTGGCGTGCTTCCGGCTATCCGCGGAGAGCGACTTGCCCACGGAGACCTGGTCCCCTGTGAACTGTCCCTGCTCGTCCCGCCGGACGTAGCGCTTGTCGCCTTTCTTCGGTTCCATCAATTCTCTCTTCGCAGGCATATTGATCCTCCTCCCGTAGGACGCTGGACATCCCTTTATGTTGCATCGAGGCGAATTTGAAACTATTCCGCCGTACCCGCATCTACGCGATGGAACCGGCATGGAAATAGTTAGCGCTACTCGCGAGTTTGAACGCTGGTTGGGACGGCATATTCCGGTTGTCCGCGATCAACTGGCCGCCAAGCACAAAATGATGGCGGCGGAGCGCATCGAATTCCTGCGCGGCACGTTTTACCGCTGGGCGCAAATCTGGCCGCAGGTTTGTCCCGAGCTGGCAAAATCCGTTCGCGTCCTGGCGGTTGGGGATCTCCACGTCGCGAGCTACGGAACCTGGCGCGACGCGTATGGACGGCTGGTGTGGGGGAATCGACGACTTCGACGAAGCCTGCTTAATGCCTTACGCCAGCGACCTGGTACGGCTGGCGGCCAGTGCCGTGATCTGCGCGGAAGATTTTAACCTCGCGGTAGGCCTGAAGAATATCTGCGACGTCGTACTGGAAGGCTACACCGAGGGCCTCAAGTCCGGAGGGGAGCCGTTCGTTATCGAAGAAAACCACAAATGGCTGCGATCTCTCGCCTTGAAGCACCTGGACGAACCAGGCCGCTTCTGGAAAAAGTTGGACGCGCTGCCCGCGGTCAAGAAACGGATTCCATCCGGCGCTCAGCGAGCTCTTGAAAGCATGCTTCCCCAGCCCCTGACGAATTACCATGTGGCGCGCCGTACCGCCGGTACGGGCAGCATGGGACATCCACGCTACGTGGCCATTGCGGATTGGAATGGCGGCAGAGTGGCATTGGAAGCGAAAGCCGCGCTGCCATCCTCGTATACCTGGGCCGCCGGAGTGGAAGGGTGGATTCTCTACGACAAGATCCTGGAGCGAGCCGCGCGAAGCCCCGATCCGGCCGTTCGAATGGAGGGAAGCTGGCTGGTGAGGAGACTGGCGCCGGATTCCTCGCCTATCGAAATCGAGTCACTCACCAGACACATGGAAAAGGATCGCCTCTTGAACGCGATGGGCGCCGAGGCGGCCAACATTCACCTGGGCAGCTCAAATGCGGCCAACCGGCTGCTGGGCGATCTGAAGAAGCGTCGAGGCTCCTGGCTGCAAAAGGCAGTCCGGGACATGCTGAAGGCCGTTACCGGCGACTGGAAGCACTGGAAGGAGGCGCGGCGCTGAGTGCACGAGATCCGAGTCTCGGTACCCGATGGCCAAAGCGCGCGCGTCGCCCGGGCCGCGGCCGACGCGGGCATTCCCCAGGTAACGGTATACCGGGTTTTCGTCCACGGGCTCAATCAAGATCGCGAAGTAGTGAGCGCCGAAAGCTCGACGCCGGCCTCCAAGGCATTTGTAGATGCCCTTCTCGCCGCGGATTGGTTTGATCCGGCCCGCTGCTCCATCACTACTCGCGAGCTCCGCGCGATTCTGGACCATCAGCCGATGTCCGAAATTACACGGCCCATGGTGGAGCCGTCCCTGGATGTGCTGGAAGACCTGTGGATGCTCAATCACATTACTCCCAGCTATCTAGGACGCGCCGGGTCGGCGGCGCTGTTGCTGGCGTATGGAATGTTTGAAAACAGCGCCGTTTCTATCGTGGTAGCCGCGCTGTTTTTGCCGTTTCTATCACAGGTGCTGGGAATCAGCTTCGGGCTTTGGGCGGGTGACCGCGCTCTGGCGCGAACGGCGGCGCTGGCTCTGGGTATCAGCGGCTTGGCGTCGATCGTCGCGGGGGCTGCAGTCGCGCTGGTGTATAGCGGGCCGTTCCGGTACACCGATTTCAAGCCGCCCCTCTGGAGCTTCGTATTTTCGTGCGCCATTGGAATCGCCGCCGGGCTGGCCAGCGCGGATGACGCGGGCAGACGCTATATCATCGGCGTTGCCGCGGGTGTTCAGTTCGCCGTATTTCCGGTCTGGCTCGGCGTGTGTCTGGTGCGCGGGTTCCCGGATCTGGAAACGACGTGGGAGCGGATCGCCACGCTGGCCATCAATCTGGCAACCATCTTGGTGATTTCCGGTGTCGTGTACGCACTGGCCGGGTTGAAGCGAACGGAAGCCGGTCACTTCCGCAAGAAAGTTTCGCGGGGCTGACCACGTGTCTTCTCCAGTCGCGCTGAGCAATGCCGAGATCGCCGACAAGTTAGGCAGCCTCGCTCAAGTCCTGTCCACGCAGAAGGAAAATCCTTTCAAGATCAAAGCCTACCGGCGCGCCGCCAAGACCATTCGGACGCTATCGGAAAGCATCAGTGAACTCGTGCGCACGGGCGCCGATCTCACGGAATACGCGGGAATCGGCAAGGCCATCGGCGGCGCGATTCGCGAGATAGCGCAAACCGGTACGCTGAAGCAGCTGGAGACGCTGCGGTCCCAGCTCGCCCCCGAAGTCGCGGCCATTAGCGAGTATCCGCGGCTCGATCCAGGGCGTGTTCTGAGGGTCTACAAAAAGCTGAAAATTGCCTCTATTGACGAGCTTCGGGAGAAGCTGGCGAGCGGCGAGATAGCCGAAAAGCTGGGCGCACGGATGGATCAGCACGTCCGGCAGGCCCTTACGGAGCGCCAGGAGATACTCATTCACGAAGCGGACAAGGTGGCTGCGGCGGTACGGGATTTTCTGCTCGCCAATGGCGCCACGCGTGCCGAGATCGCCGGCGACCTGCGGCGGAGGGTGGAAGTGATCGGCGAGATTTCGTTCCTGATTGAGACCGGTGACTTCGCCGGAGTGGTCTCGAAACTCAAGCAGTACGGCGGCCGTTCGCAACTGCTGAATGCCGGCGAAGATAGCGCCCTGTTCAAGCTTCCCTCCGAATGCGTCCTGAGAGTAGAAGCGGCGGACAAGAGCAAGTGGGGGCTGGCGCTGATCGCCGCCACTGGCTCGGACGAACACGTGCGTAAACTCCAGGCGAGCGGCGCGAACCTCGTGGCGCTCGCGAAGTGGAAGACCAGCTATCGCACCGAGACGTCCGTATACCGTGCCGCCGGTCTCAGTTGCATTGAGCCCGAACTGCGCGAGGGCCGCGACGAGATCGACCTGGCCGCCAGCGATGCTCTGCCGCGCCTGGTTTACGTAAGCGACATTCGCGGCGAGCTTCACGCTCACTCCACCTCAAGCGACGGCGCCCACACGATTGAGCAGATGGCGGCCGCCGCTCAAGCGCGCGGCTACGAATACACCGGTATCACCGATCACTCGCAGAGCCTGAAGATCGCGGGCGGGCTCTCAATATCCGATCTTCGCGCTCAGATTCGCTACATCGACAAATGGAACGAAAAGAGTGCCGGCTTTCGAGTCCTGAAATCCGCGGAGGTGGACATCCTGGAGGACGGCTCGCTGGATTATCCCGACGAGCTTCTGAAACAGCTGGACTATACCGTCTGCTCGATTCATTCCCGGTTCATTCTGGGGAAGGCGCAACAGACCGCGCGCATCCTGCGCGCCATGGACTACCGCTATTTCACGATTCTCGGCCATGCTACCGGCCGCCTGCTGCTGAAACGCCCTGGTTACGAAATCGATATCGAACGGGTAATCGAGCATGCACGGAAGAATGGCTGTTTTTTTGAAATCAACTCGAGTCCGGACCGGCTGGACCTTTCAGCGTCTAACGCTCGCCTGGCAAGTGAAGCCGGCGTGAAGATTGCGATTAACACGGACGCGCACAGCACCCGCGAATTCGGCTACATCCAGGGCGGCGTAGATCAAGCACGCCGCGCGGGCCTCGAAAAGAAGTCGGTGCTCAACACCTATAAACTGCCGGAGTTGCTGCGCCTCCTGAAGCGCTAACCGGCGGAGCCGCGAGCGTCAGGAAGCGTAACGACAGGCGGCGTGAGTTGTCCTGGTGCACAATAAAGGAAATACGGAGGTTCATCATGAAATTCGCCGCGATCCTGTTTGCGCTGCTGGCCGGCAGTCTTTGCGCTCAAACCAATATGCTTCGCGGCGGGATCGTCCGCGCCGTCGGGCAGTCCACCGTATCGGTGAAGCCGGATCTGGCGAGAATCGATTTCAGCGTGGTGACGCAGGCGCTCACCGCGCAGGATGCCTCCAGCCAGAACGCCGCGCGGGCAGCCAGCTTGATCAGCCAGCTCCAGTTGTTCAGCCCCAACGCGGATATACGGACGCTGAATTATTTTCTGACTCCCAACTACACTTATCCCGGGAATGGCGGATTGCCAACGCTGGTGGGCTATACGGTGTCGAATACCATCCGTCTGACCACCGGCGATCTGGGAAACACCGGCGCCCTTATCGATCGGGGCATCCAGGCAGGCGCCAATCAGGTATCCAGCTTGCAATTCGGACTGAAGGACGATCAACCGGCGCGAGCGCAGGCCTTACGCCAGGCAACCGCGCAAGCCAAGGCGCACGCCGATGCCATGGCGGCCGGCGCGGGGCTGCACACCGGCGCGTTTCGCTCCATACAAGAGGGCGTGGTGGTGAATACGGTGAATACGCCGGGGGTGGCGGCGCCGAGTACGCCGATTGTGAGTGGGTCGGTGGATATTGAGGCGACGGTGACGATTGAGGTGGATCTGGCGCCTTAGGAGGGGAAGCCGGCCGGGGGGCCGGCTGCGGGACAGTGGGTCCCGCCCTACAATGATGTGGTGAGCGATCTTGCCAGGCTTCTCCAACTGTTATCGAGCGCGCGTGTGTACGATCTTGCTCAATGCTGGTTCACCGGCATGCCGCATTACCCCACGCATCCGCCGTTTCTCTACAGCCTGACCAAGAAGCACGGCGACCTGGTATTGGACAGCGGCGCGAGTTCGGCGGCGGATTCCATCGCGCTCGGCACGCATGTCGGCACGCATGTCGACGCGCTGTGTCACTTCTCCTGCGACGGCAAAATGTATGGCGGCGTCGAAGTGGACGGCATCCAGGATTACGGCCGCGGGATTGACCGGTTGTCGATAGATACTGTCGCGCCCATGCTGCGCCGGGGCGTTCTGCTGGACATCGCCGGCTATCTGGGCATCGAATTCCTGCCGCCGGATTTCACTATCGATCCAGCGCACCTCGACGCCGTGTGCGCGCATCGGGAGATCGCGATTCAGAACGGCGATGTTGTCCTCTTGCGAACCGGCTGGGCGAACTTCTGGAACGATCCAGCGCGCTACATCACTGGGGGCCGCGGATCGCAGCCGGCTGGTCCCGGTCCGCAGTTGGAGGGCGCGCGCTGGCTCAGTTCGAAGGGCGTGTTCGCGGTGGGCAGCGACACGGTGGCGTTCGAGCGCGTGCCGTCGGCGATGGAGGTGCATGTCCATCTGCTGGTGGAAAGCGGAATTCACATCATTGAGGCGCTCAATCTGGAAGAGCTCGCGCAGGATGGGATTACCGAATTTGCGTTTCTGGCCGCGCCGCTGAAGATTCGTGGGGCCACGGGGTCGCCGGTTCGTCCGATCGGGTTAGTGCCGCGGGCGAACTGAGTCGAACTTCGCAATTTTCCCTTGCGGTCCCACCGCCCAGCCAGTGCCATTACTCGAAAAGGTGACGGCGTTGTAGCCTTCGCCGCCAAGGGGCGTCCAGGCTTCGCCGAGCGATTCGGAAACGTCGCTGCCGGCGGTTCCCAGCGCGATCGCGCGAGACGATCCGGGAACAAAGGCTATGGCCGAGCGGTACCCGGAAGGCCGGCCGGGCGGCGCCTTCCAGGTTTTCCCGCCGTCGTGAGTAACGGCGATGTTGTCGCGATCTTCGGCGGGTTTCGTGTAGTCCCCGCCCACCGCGATTCCGTCCCGGTCACCGCGAAACGCCAGTGAGAAGATGCCGGCCGAGGCTGAATCGTGACGCACCGGGGTTTCCGCGAACTCCCATGTCCGGCCCCAATCGCTGGAGCGGAACACGCGGGCGCCGGTGGGTCCTCCGGTGGCGAACCAGGCGCGGCCCCCGCGTCCCACAATCAAGCACGTGCCGCTGGCCGCGAAGGCGCCTTCGCCGGCGCGGGCTAGCAGGGTGGACGGAGTCGCCGCGGGCCGCCATGTTGCGCCGCCGTCGCTGGTGGTCAGGATGACGAAGCCGCCGTCGACGGGGTCACCCAGTACGATGCCGCGCCGCTGGTCCCAGAACGCGATCGCATCGAAGAAGCCGGTCTCCTGGCTATTCTCGTATTGCAGCTGCCAGTGCGCGCCGCCGTCGGAGGTTCTGTAGATGCGCGACTGCCGGCCAGGACCCGCGCTCATCAGGTACGCGTTGCGAGCATCGAAGGCGCGGACGGCGCGAAAATCCAGCTTCTCCGCACCCGCCACTTTGGCGGCTTGCCACGTAGCTCCGCCGTCAACCGTCCTGAGGAACGTACCCTGAGTGCCGCTGGCCCAAACGACGCGATCGCTCGCCGCGCTGATTCCGCGCAGCGATGCGCTAGTGCCGCTGGATTGTGGCGCCCACTGAGCGAAGGCGAGCAGGATTACAAGGTGAAGCAATCACCGAGTCTAAGCGGAGCCGCGCGCGTAAGCAAGCGTGATTATGGTCGCGCTCCCGAACGGTCGCGGCTCAGTGCGAGGATGCCGGCGCCTTGCGGGAGGATCGTGCGGGTCCGTCGTCGCTGTGGTGTTCGATGTGCGTGCAACTTCACCGTAAGGTCGTTGGAACTTTTCTTTTCGCCGATAAGACTGCCAGGAGGCACTGAGTTCTACTTTCGTTAAATAGATCTCCGGCCAAATGTTGAACACGAGAAGTTCTACCAGCTTGATTTTCTATGCATTGACAATGTGGCTCCCGTCGGCGCTTGAGGCCGAAGGCCGCGCCTACGTCCAGCGCATTGCAATTATCGATCACTCAGGAACGGGATACTTTCGTCCTGAGTACCTTAGTGCTCTGCAGATTCAGTTTGATCGGGACTTCACGCCTGCGTGGCGTAAGAGTATTCAGCTCTACGTCTTGGCCGATATGTCATCGCTTGCGCCGGATGATTTCTATCTGGAAATCGCCAGCGATGACAGGATATCTTATTCCGGTTGGCATTCGGTTGATGTGACAGGCCGGCCGTTTGCAATGGTCCGTGCCGGGTACCCCGACGCGAGTGAGCTGATCGGGCACGAACTTCTAGAATTGGCTGCAAACCCCTGGTTGGAAGACGCAGCGTATTTTCACTGGGAAGTTGTGCAGGCAGATGGCAACACGTTTCGTTCCGGGTTTGTCTTTCGCCGTGAGATTTGCGATCCGGTGACCGGCACTACCTATTACATCAACGGCGTGAGCGTTCCGAATTTTGTGTTTCCTTCGTATTTCCAACAGGCGCGAGGCAAGGCCCCGTTTGACAAACTGGGAGTGATCACAGAGCCGGGCGGCACGTTATTCGGATATAACGCCGAAAAGCCCGGGATAGTCGTACTTCCGTGGGGTAACTGGTAATCTGCCGCGTTTAGAGTACTGGGCTCGGGTGCGGAGGATGGGCGGGATGCGGCGGCGGATCATGCGGCCTTCGAGATCCATCATCCGGGTCGGTCCGGACTTGCTTACCGGCACTGCCGCTGCTTTCAGATATTAGCCGGCCGCCCGCCAGGACAATGGCCGACATGGGCGAGACCAGATTGTAATCCACCGATCCTGAAACAAGCTCAAACGTCAACCGGTTGCCATCCGCGACCAGTTTCCCCTTCGAATTCTGCCCCAGTGCAATCCGGCTTTTATCCGGCAGAATCAGAACCGCGGGCGAATCCAGCGTGGCTATCTCGTCACCGCTGGCAACCGGCCAGAACGATACCGTTGCCGCCGACATCCGCGTGCCGCTAATAATCACAGCGCCAGAAGTGGAAAGCGTGCCCGCGGGCTTGGCCGCGAATAATACCGAAACGAGGAACACCAGCAATAGGGCAAACTTGCTTATCGACAGCATGTGACCACTCCTATTCCAATCCTACGCCGAAGACTGCCGGCTGGCAAGAAATTCGGTCGTATTACAGCGCATGACATAGTTATCACCAGCGGCTACCATCGTGGCGTGGAGTTTTCGGACTGAGCCGCTTGGAAAGCGGCGGACGATAGAATCCATTCTCGCCGGCACTTTCCCGGTCCGCGCTCATTGCTCCGGTAGCCGAAGCAACCGTAACGACGGCTTGCTGGTGAGCGGCGTCGCCATTATCGATACTCACCAACTGGTCGCCGGCCGGGGTTCCGGCAGGGATGGTGACGTTGATCTGGTAAAGACCCGCGAACCCGGGGGCCAGTCCCGCAAAGGTAATCGCGCCCTGCACGCTTCCGAAGAAGACCTGGAGGTTCGGATCCGTCACAGTGCTCAACGGCGTGCTGGGAGCCGCGAAGCCATCCGGAACAGCGGGAGTGACGGTGCCAAGTCCGGCCACGAACAACAGAATGGTCTCGCCCGGCTTGGCGGGATTCGCGCTGTTTACCAGCGTGAAGTTAGCATGCAGCGCGGCCACCGGCCCTACTCCGCTGGCGGTCAGCGTGAACGCTCCCGGCGCAGTGTTGTTGGTATAGACCGTGACTACATTTGAGCTGGCGCCATTGATTACCTGGATCTTCGCGTATTTCTCCACGGTGACCGAAGGAACCAGGGCGTTGATCTGTCCCGGACTCACAAAAAACAACGGCGCGGTTCTTCCGTTTACCGTGACCTGGACGGCTCCCAGGTTGCCGGGGAGGGGCAACGAGGTCGCCGCCAAGGTCACGTTCGCCAGGCCGGTACCGAACAAGCTGATAATCTCATTCGGCGCCAGCGAATTCGTGATGGGTGCAAAATTGGCTGCATTGACAATGCCCAGAGGATTCAGATACACCCCGGCGCCGGATGCCGTATCGGGCTGCAGTCCCAGCGTGAGGACATACTGCGGTCCGCGGCCCACCACCAGGAACGCCTTGCCATCGGCCGACAGATCGTAGTGGACGGATGCCTTGGTGGAGGACCCCGATGCGTCCAGAGAAACCGTGCTGGCAAAAGTGTTATCGAACGTGGGATTGTTGGACGGACTCAGGCGCTGATGCCAGTAATTCAGCCCTGTGCCTGCATCGTGCACCGAGCCGTAGTAAGCGTCGAGCAGCGGCGTGGCCGGCGTGCTGGCATCCTGATCGAATCCGCCGGCGAAAAACGTTCCTTCCAGACTGCTCTTGGACGCGGATGTGGGCGCTCGAATGCCCAGCACCATATCGAAGCCGGTCGGAGACCCGCCCAGCAATAATCTGCCGTCGGCCGAAATGTACAGCGTCTTGACGCCCGAAATGAACTGCGTATCGGCGGTCCCGTTAACCGGGAAAGTCAGAGTGCCGGATCCGGTTCCCGACAACGTGTAAGTCACGCCGTTAATCGATTGCGTGTTGATCGCGTTACCCAGGTTTACTGCGCTGCCGTTCACCTGCACCGGCCCGGCCGTACCGTCGCCCTTGGCCGCCAGCGTGAAATAAGCGTTCCGTGTGAACGAGCTTTTGGCGTTAAGGAAATCCAGCGTGCCAACCCGGTAAGAGCCGTTGAGCGCTGTGCTTGAAACTGTGGCAGTACCCGCCGGGATAGCCACCAGCAGGTCCAGATAGTTGGATTCCGTGGAACTGCCGACGAATGCCCCCACACCGACGCCGCCATCCACCACGTCCAGCGGCTGCAGCGGATTCTGCATTTGCATCAATCCGTCCGGTGCGATCCGGTAGGTTCCCGAAAAGTTGAACCCCACCGATGCTGCAGTTTGCGAGTCCATCGTGGTTCCCGTCAGAGTATAAGCGCCGTTTCCATCGAAGGCGGCCGTGCCCAGTAAGCTTCGGGCGCGTGTGATAGCACCGGAAACCTGGTCCACCGAAATCAGGACCTGCCGCACAAAGTAGTTCCCCTTGAACGTTCCGTTGGCGCTGTTGTCCAGGACGTCTTGCGCCATCAAACTGCCCGGCGCAAATCCTGAGCAAATGAATGCAAGTACCGCAAGCACTCTCATACACTTAGTCCTTTCATCTCCCGCGCCACGAATATCCCGGTTAGTCCCTTGAAAGTTCGTTCTTAGTTAGTCTATACTGTGACGCGGTGAGTTTCAATGCTAAATCGTTGATATGTAACAGGTTGTATGACTTTGTGATACTAACCCCAGCTAGGTATTACTTTGTATGACGGAGATCAAACTTACTCGCCATTCCCCAGTACGGTTCGTTTGTGCGATGCTCGGCACCCTGTTAGTTGCTTACGGAACGGTTCAAACTATCGCTGCCGGCGATCCTCAAATGGAGCAGTGGCTGTGCCGGCATGGCGGCTGCTGGAATGAAGCTGTGGTGGAGCAGGCCTACCGCAATTATTTCGACGGGCAGGCAACGGCCAGTCAGTTCTCCACCGATCTGGTGCAGGCCCTGGCGCATGAGCCCGCATCCGCCTTCCGGTGGTGCGATCTCGCGGATGCTCTGCTGGCCGCGGGCGACCGGGCCAGAGCCGAAGTCTGCATGCGCCGAGCGGTGCAGCTGGGTCCTAATTCCGCCCCCGTGCTGCTGCGCGCCGCGAACTTCCAATTCCGTCTGGGCGACGATCAGGGTGCGCTGCCCTTGTTGGGCAAGATTCTCAGTATCGTTCCCGACTACGACCCCATCGTCTTCAGCGATCTTGACCGCTTCGCCGGCGGCGTGGGACCCACACTCGCTCTGGCCATCCCCACGGGCCGCCGCGCCGCGCAAGCTTACTTGCGCCACCTGATGGACACCCGAGCCTCCGCCGCCGATCTGCTCAAGACCTGGATCTGGCTCGAGCAGCGCTCGCTCACCGACGACGCGGTGACCATCGATCTCGTCAATTATCTGATCCGTGCCGGCCATCTGGATGCCGCCGATATCGTGTGGCTGCCCTTCGCAACCCGCCTCGAGTCCCAATACCGCAAACCCAACGAAATCTTCAATGGCGACTTTGAGCTTCCGCCCGCCGGATCCGCCCTCGATTGGACCGCGTCCGCGCCCGATGGCGTCCAGCTCACCTGGGCCACCGGCGAAAGCCATACCGGCCGCGTGGCCCTGAAACTCGACTTCAAGGCGCAAGACAATCTGGCTTTCAATCACGTCTACCAGCAGACCCTGGTCCAGCCTGGACGGCATCATTTCGAGGCGTTTCTCAAGACCGCCGGCATCACTACCGATCAGGGCCTGGGCTTCCATATCTACGATGCCCAGCAGCCTTCACGACTCGATCTCAGCAGCGATCCCGTCACCGGCGACACCACCTGGACCGCGCAGCGCCTCGATTTCGTAGTCCCCGCGCAAACACGCTTGCTGCGCATCGAGCTGCGCCGCCTGCCCTCACGCAAATTCGACAACAAGATCAAAGGCACGGTCTGGATCGATTCCGTATCGCTCTACGCCACTCGCTGAGGCTCTCTCCACAGTCCCAGCGCTACGCCCGCAATCCACGACATCACCAGCGCATTCGCCGGAATCTGCATATTGAAGTCCACGATGCTGTGCAGCAGCATCGCCAATATGGATCCCACGCATCCGATCGCCAGAAATCTCGAATCCACCGTATCCTGCCGCAGGCTCCCGCTCACCGCCCGCGCCGCAATCGCGATCAGCAACGCCGCCAGAATCGCACCGCCGATAATCCCGAGCTCGGCCAGCGCCTGCAGATAATCGTTGTGCGCGAAATCCACGCTCATCATCGGCAGCGTGATCTGAAACTGCCGAAACGCCGATTCGTATCCACCCAGCCCGCATCCGAACCATGGATACGCCCCGATCAGCGACAGCGTCTCCTTCCAGAAATGCAGCCGCGTATCGCCCGCCACGCGATCGCTCGAGGCCAGATCCGCGAAGCGCACAATCAGCTGATCCGGCGGCAGCAGCACGAACGCCAGCGCCACCAGACCCGCCAGCACTCCCAGCGCCACCCAGCGCACCCGCGCCGAGCGCAGCCTTTGCCCCGCCGCCAGCAGGCCGATCGCGAACAGCGCAAACAGCGCCACCACGAATCCCATCCTCGAGAGCGAGTAAATAATCCCCAGCAGCATTAGCCCCGCCGCCGACCCCAGTCCCGCCGCCGCCAGCGCGGGCATCGCCGGCGATTTGTGCCGCGTGTCCGCACGCAGCCACGCCGCCAGCGCGTACATCACTGCCAGCGGCAGTATCATCTCCAGCAGCCCAGCGAAATGGTCGCGATCCACATACGTCCCGCGCGCCATCCCGTTCGGCCATTCCGCCGCCACCTGCGCCAGCCCGATCGCCGCCTCAATCACGCCGATCGCCAGCAGCGGCGTCACCACCACCCAGCAGCGCTCCTTCCACCGGAACGTGAGCTCGCGCATCGCCAGCAGCACTGCCACATAGCCCAGGATCCGGAACAAGTACGCCAGCGTCGCCGGCGCGAACACCGTCAGCGGCGCGAATCCCACCGGTGTCACCTGCCTCAGCGCCGATACCTGCGCGCCCCGCTCGGGCGACAGCAGCGCCAGCAGCCCTTGCGGCAGCGGCAGCAGTTGCAGCAGCACATAACCCACGAACAGACTCAGCAGCACGCGCAGCCAGCGGTCCGGCGCCGCCGGATTCTGCAGAGGCCCGCGCGACATCGCTAGCTCCAGCGCCCCCGCCCCCACCAGGATGGACGCCACCGCCCAGTCCCGAGGCCACACCCCGCCCTTCATCCACACCGCGTATCCCAGCCCCGCCGAAATCAGCGCCAGCGCGAAATGGCCTCCCATCCGCGCCCGCACCGGAGCGTACCTCCCGCCGCTTACCGCCGCGCGGGCCCCACTCCTTGCAATCACTAATCCCCCGCCGATGCCGTCTCATACCGCGGGCTCTGCACCGGCTCCTCAAACTCCGCCAGCTTCGGCGCCAGCACTTTCCTCAGCACATCCACGAACGCCGCGACAATCGTGTGCTGCTGCCCCGGCCCGAACTGCCGCCGCAGATCCACATAATCCGATTCCGTCAGCGGCACCCGCATCCCCCAGCACTCCAGCGGCTGCACCGCCTGCTCCGCGCTATAACTGCGCCCGCCCAGCCGCACTTGAATCTGCGAAAACCCGAACTCGTGATAGCTCTTCCGCAGCACCGCCCAGCAATCCTCGGCCGTCACCGCGCCGATCAGATCCCGCTCGAACGTCTGCAGCGATATCTGCGCGCTCATCAGCCTGCGAAACGCGCCATCCAGGAACATCCTCCCCACCACGCCGAACTCCACGTACCCCAGATGCTGAATCCCCAGCCACGCCGCCCCGCAGAACGCAATGATAATGAATCCGCTGAAGTTCTGATTCGACATCGTCAGCGCCGCCGCCGCCGTGATCCCGCACACCGCGTACAGCACCAGCGCCACCCGCCGCGGCGTCAGCCCCCGGTCCAGCAGTCGATGATGTATATGCCCCCGGTCCCCCGTGAACAGCGGCTGATGCCGCAGGAATCTCCGCGCGATCGAAAGCCCCGTGTCCAGCAGCGGAATCGCCAGCGCCATCAGCGGCGCCGTCATCCCCAGAATCGTCGCCGATTTCTGGCTCCACAACACCCCATAGCACCCCAGCAGGAATCCGATGAACAGGCTCCCCGAATCGCCCAGGAAAATGGTCGCCGGATTGAAGTTGTACCGCAGAAATCCCAGCAGGCACCCCACCAGCGGCACCGTCGCCATCGCCAGCTCCACGTTATTCTGCAGCAGTCCCGCCAGCAGCGTGGTCGCGCTCGCGAACAGGCCGATCCCCGCCGCCAGCCCGTCCACTCCATCGATCAGGTTCACCGCGTTCGTGCACGCCACCAGCCACAGAATGGTCACCGGCAGGCTCCACCACGGCCCCGTCCCCACATCGTGAATCGACTGGATCCGCACTCCCGCCCAGTACGCCAGCCCCGCCGCCGCCGCTTGACCCAGAAATTTCTGCCACGGCTTCAGCCCCAGTAAATCGTCCAGCAGCCCGACCCCGAAAATCAGGCACGCCGCCGGAAACAGCTTCCACACAAACGGCAGCGCGTCGGTCACCAGCACTCCGCCCTTCAGAGTGGTCGCCAGCAGGATCGCGAACGTCAGCAGATACGCCGCCACAATCGCGATGCCGCCCACCCTCGGAATCGAGTCCCCGTGCAGCTTGCGGGATTGGTCCGGATGATCCACAATCCCGTGCCGCCGGAACCAGTTCCGCACCAGTGGCGTCAGCACCAGCGAGATCGCGAAGGAAACAATTCCCAGAAATAATAGCGAATACATCGGAACCTGCTTCTTACGTCGCGCTCAACGCCCGCCCGCGCACCTTCGCCCCCAGGATTTCCGCCACCCTCGCCACGCCCAGCTCCCGGTCGTAATGCTCCAGAAACGCCCGCCGCGCCCGCGACCCCGCTTCATACACCGCGTCCCGCCCCCTCGCCAGCGAATGCAGCAGATCCACCAGCCCCCGCACGTCGCCGCACTCCACCTGCCACCCGCATCCGAACTCCCGGATTATCCGCGCCGGCGTCGCCTCCCGCGGCCCGATATACAGCACCGGCCGCCCCGCCGCCATAATCCCGTACGTCTTGCTCGGCACCACCGCCCCCAGCGTCTCCGCCTTCTGCGTCACCAGCCCGATATGCCCCTCCGCCAGCCGCGACCCCAGCTCCCCGCGCCCGCAGTACCCCTCGAACCGCGCGTTCCCCGTCTCATGCTCCCGGCAGCACCGCTCCAGCTCCTCGCGCCTCGGACCGCCCCCTGCGAACACAAACTCGAACCGCCCGTCCCGCCCCAGCGCCAGCATCGCCCCCCGGATGGTCTCCACATCGTGCGCGAGCCCCAGATTTCCCGAGTAATGCAC
>JALYHQ010000116.1 GCA_030776455.1 Acidobacteriota bacterium
GATCCAATCCGCGCTCGCCACGTTTCGCGAAGCTAAGTTTCTCGATCTTCCGGAAGATCGGCAGATTGAGCTGCTGCTGGCCAGCCCCGCGCTCGCCACACTTAAAGATCTGACGATCAACGGATACTACGGCTCGCGGGAAGGCCTTGTCACCGAGCTCGGATGGCACGGTAATACCTATCTCGCCGCATTTCCGGGCTGCACGCATCCCGAGCATCAAGGCAGCGGCGATGCAGGTTAAGCGCGCGCCCGAGGTACATGACGTCATCGTGATCGGCAGCGGAGCCGCCGGGGGCATGGCCGCCTGGAACCTGACGCGCAAAGGCGTCAGCGTCCTGATGCTGGATGCGGGCGAGAAGTTCGATCGCGCAAAATTCTGGTCGCACGTAAAGCCCTGGGAATGGCGGGAACGCGTCGCCCGGGGCCAGCGTCCGCCGCAATTTTATTTGGACACGGCCGAGCAGCCCTATCACACGCCGTCAGGCCAGCCCTTCGAGCTGACTCGAGTGTGGGGCCGGGGCGGCAAGACTAACGTGTGGGGCCGCGTCGCGCTGCGTTATTCGGACCGTAACTTCACCGAAGCGACCCGCGATGGATGGGAAATTCCATGGCCGATCCGCTACTCCGATATCGGCCCATACTATGATCGCGTCGATCAACTCATCGGTGTCAACGGCGGTCCGGACGACACGCCGTGGCTTCCCGGCAGCCGTTATCATCTGCCTCCTCCGCAGCCCCGTTGCGGGGAAATGCTGTTGAAGCGCGCCGCCGCCAAAACCGGCATTCAACTCGTCGCCGGCCGCCGCGCCGTAGTGACTCGCGAGCACAACGGTCACGCGCCGTGTCATTACTGCGGCGCCTGTGGACGGGGCTGTGATATCAGCGCGTTCTTCAACTCCTCGGATTATCTGGTGGAACCCGCGCTGCGCACGGGCAAGCTCCGCGTCATCGACAACGCAGTTGTGGCGCGCGTCCTGGTGGACGACAAAGGTCTCGCGAACGGGGTGCAGTACTTTGACCGCCGCACCCGCGAAGAACACAAGGTGTATGCCAAACGTGTCGTGATGGGCGCTTCGTGTGTCGATTCCACGCGCATTCTGCTGAACTCGAAATCCAGCGCATATCCTAACGGGATCGGAAACAGCAGCGATGTGATCGGCCGCTATCTCAGTGAGCAGATCCGCTTTCACATGTACGGGTTCCTCCCCGAGCTGATAGGCGGACCCGTTCAGAACGACGACGGCATCAGCGGCGAGCACGTCTACATGCCCCGCTCCGACGCGCGTCCTGGCGAGCAGCGCGATTACCTGCGCGGTTTCGGCATGCAGTTCTGGGGCTGCGGCGCGCAGGACGGCGCCGGGTTCGGCAAGAAACTACCCGGCATCGGCATGGATCTCAAGCAGGCGATCAAGAAACGCTATCCGGCATTGGTCGCGCTGCACCCGTACGGCGAAGTGCTGCCCTATCGCGACAACCGGGTCATGGTGGAAGGCACACCATCGGACCGCTATGGCGTCCCCATTGCGCGGATCGAATACAAGATCGGCGAGAACGAGCGCAAGATGGCCAAGAGTATGTACGACCGCTGCGAGGAAATCCTGCACTCAGCGAAGGCCGAGATCCTTCCCTACGAGCGGGGCTGGCTGGACGTGAACGGTGGGGCAATTCATGAGCACGGCACCTGCCGCATGGGCGCCGATCCCAAGCGCAGCGCCCTGAATGCGTTCTGCCAGTCGCACGACGTGAAGAACCTGTTCGTAGTGGATGGCTCCGCATTCACCACCGCGACCGAGAAGAATCCCACGCTCACCATACTGGCCCTGTCCTGGCGGGCGACCGATTACATGGCGGCTGAAATCCGCGCCGGCCGCGTGTAGCTAACCATCTCGCCTCAGCCGCGTCCATTCCCTATACGCCTCGCCGCACTTCGATAGACTGAAGCTATATGTCTAAACAATATTCAGCGCCTCCCCCCATGTCGATCGATGCCGCCAAGAGCTACGTTGCCACCCTCGACACTTCGCGCGGCGCTATCGTCTGCGATCTGTTCGCGAAGGACGCGCCCAAGACCGTGAGCAATTTCGTCTTCCTTGCCCGCGAAGGATTCTATGACGGCACCGTGTTCCATCGCGTCATCGCGAACTTCATGGTGCAGGGCGGCGACCCCACGGGCACCGGCCGCGGCGGCCCCGGTTACAAGTTTGAAGACGAGACCAAGGGCAATCCCCGCAAACATAAAGTGGGATCGCTATCCATGGCCAATGCCGGGCCGAACACGAACGGCAGCCAGTTCTTCGTCACGCATATCGCCACCGACTGGCTGGACGGCAAGCACACCGTTTTCGGCCAGGTGAAGTCCGGACAAGACGTAGTGAACAAAATCCAACAAGGCGACGTACTCAAGAGCGTCACAATTCAGGAAAGCTAGGAATAGCAATGAACAAGCTGTTGCCCATTGCCGTAGCATTTTTTCTCGCCGTTGCGCCGATGGCGTTTCCTCAAGCCGCGGCGATTAACGGCCAGATCGAGGGGACTGTAACCGATTCCAGCGGCGCGGTGGTTCCCGGCGTTGCCATCGCCATCACGAACACGGACACCGGTTTCAAGCGCGAGGCCCGCACGGATGACAGCGGTTTCTTCCGGTTCACCGTGCTTCCGCTCGGAACCTACGAGCTGAACGTGCAAGTTTCGGGTTTCAACCCCGAAAAGCGATCCGGCATTGTGCTGACCGCGGGAGCCACCGCGACCATCGATTTCTCCTTGCGCGTTGGCAGCAGCGCCCTTGTTGTGGATGTGAACTCCTCCGCTCCCGTCGTGGAACCCGGACGCACGGACCTGGGCGCTACCCTCAGCACGAATCAGATCGAGAATCTTCCGCTAGTCTCGCGCAATCCCTATAACTTCATTCTGATCCAGCCCAACGTCAGCGCCCATCCCAACACCGAGTTCGGCGTGCCGCGCAAGATCAATGCGAATGGCTTTGTGGATCGCATCAATTACCAGTTGGACGGCAGCAATAATACGCAAAGCGATCGCGCGGGCATCCGTCTGCTGCCCATCTCGGATACATTCCTCGCCGAAGTGCAGCAGGTAAATAACGGCTTCGCGCCGGAGTTCGGCAATACCATTGGAACCGTCTTCAACGCCATCACCAAATCGGGGACCAACTCGATCCATGGCGAAGGCGCGTACCTCTTCCGCCGCACCGATTTCAGTGCCAAGCCTACGCTGCTCACCGCCGGAGCGCCCAAACCTCAGAACAGCGTTAACGCCGAGTTTTTCGACGCCGGCGGCCCTCTGATTAAGGACAAGCTTTTCTGGTTTGGGGCCTTCGAGCACGTCAAGCGCGACCTGCCCGCGCCCGTCACAGTGAGCGCCGCCAACCTCGCCGCTATCGGCCTGCCCGCCAGTTACGGCAATGCCATTCCATTCGGACAGAACGTGTACTTTGTCATGGGCAAGGGAGACTGGCAGATCAATCAGAGCAATCGACTGACCTTCCGCTATAACTATTTCCGTAACGAGTCGCCGTTCAACAATGGGAATGCTGCAGGAATCACCGTCCAAACACAGACCTACCTGTTCAAGGATCGCGCCCCGGTATACGGCGCGCAGCTGATCTCCATCGTTTCTCCGAACGCAGTGAATGAGTTCCGCTTCCAGGTTCCCAAGCGTTTTCAGCGGCAGACTGCGTTTGACGCGACCGGCGGCCAGCCGGCGCTCACCATCTCCGGCCTGATTAACTTCGGCGGGTCCGAGCAGACCGGCCTGGTCTTCACGGAAACAACGCCCGAGTGGGCCGACAACTTCAGCTATACCCATCGCACACACACGTTCAAGGCCGGCGGCGATTTCCGCTACATCCTGGACAACCAGACCGCCGCGGTTTTCGCCCGCTACACGTTTGCCAGCGTCGCCGATTATCAGGCCGCGGTGAGCGGCGGGAACGCGAAATCGTACTCGAATTTCACCCAGACTCTTGGAAATCCGGTGGTGAAATACAACTCGCTGTTCTCCGGTGTCTATGTGCAAGACGATTGGAAAGTACGCCCCAATCTTACTTTCACGTACGGCGTCCGTTACGACGTATACCGGGTGCCATCGGCGAACAAGTCGTCACTGTTCCCCGCGTCGCAGAGTTTCAAGACCGACAAGAATAACTTCGCGCCGCGGCTCGGCATCGCCTGGGCACTGGGACACGATCAGAAAACCGTGGTCCGCGCCAACTACGGCATCTTCTATGATGCTCCGCAGACCAATGTTTACTATCGTGCCCTCCTGAACAACGGCCAGCCGCAGTTTTTCAACCTGAGCACTGGTCCAGGTGGCGCATTCGCTCCGGCCTTCCCCACCATCTTCAGCGGCGCGCCCGCCGGTTTCAGCCTGGCGCTGCAGGACCTCACCACCGTCTCGCCGAACTTCCGTTCGTTGTACTCCTCGAACGCGAATTTCCAGATCAGTCGTGAGCTCACTCCCAATCTTTCCGCCAGCGTCAGCTATCTGTACACTAAGGGCACGCATATCCCGGTGTACCGCAACATCAATGTAACTCCCACTGGCTCCACGCTGGCGGATGGACGCCCCATCCTGAAATCGGGCGGCGTGTTTCCGCAGTTCAACAACGTGATCTCAGCCGAATCCGTCGGCAATTCCGAGTACAGCGGCTTAAACTTCACATTGAACCGCCGGTTCGGCAAGGGCATCGAGTTTTTCGGAACTTACACCTGGTCCCACGGTATCGACGATGCTCCCGAACAGAATGTTCTCGATACGAACGCCAACTGGCTGGAAGATCCGACGAATCGCCGACGCGATCGCGGCAACTCGCTGGGCGACCGCAGGCATGCGTTCATCGGCAGCGGCGTATTTCATCCACGCTTCGAGCATCTCAAGGGGCCTGCCGGATGCCTGGTGAATAACAACCAGCTCTCGATGTTCCTCACCGCGCAGAATGGCGACATCTTCAACCTGGTGGGCAACAAGGCGCTCAACGGTGACCCCACCATCCCGTCTTCGCAGCAGCGGCCCCTTTTCATCGGGCGCAACACCGTGCGCGGGCCGAATATCTATGAGCTGAACCTGCGATACTCTCGCATGTTCCCGATCGGCGAACGCTTCCGCCCCGAGTTTCTGGCGGAGGCCACTAACGTCTTCAACCACGCCAACATCACCGGCATCAACACCACCGCTACCGTGGATGCCACCGGCGCCATCACGAAGTCGCCCAGCTACCTGCCGACGGCGAGCTTAGATCAACGCCTGGTGCAGTTAGGCATCAAACTTAGTTTTTAGCGGTCCCTTGTGGGGCGGCGCCCCTGCCCCGCACCGGGCCCCCAGGCCCGGTTCCCCAAGTTCGGGGGCTGCTAAAATCCAATTTCATGCCGTTCCCGACCCATCGCATGCGCCGCCTGCGCGCCACCGAATCCCTGCGCACACTCACCCGCGAAACCCGGCTCGACCCCACCCAGTTCATCCTCCCGCTGTTCGCCTGCCCTGGCGAAGCCGTCCGCCGCGAAATCAGCTCCATGCCCGGCAATTACCAGCTCTCCATAGATGAGCTGGTAAAGGAATGCTCGCAAGCCCACTCGCTCGGCATCGGCGGTGTGATCCTGTTCGGCATCCCAGAAACCAAGGACGAACACGCCTCAGGCGGGTACGCCGAGGACGGCATCGTACAGCGCGCCATCCGCGTCCTCAAGCGCGAGCTCCCCAAGCTGCTGGTCATCACTGACGTCTGCAACTGCGAATACACCAGCCACGGACACTGCGGCAAGATCGTCGATAACGACGTGGACAATGACGCCACCCTCGAGTGGCTGGCGGCCGCCGCCGTATCGCACGCCCGCGCCGGCGCCGACATCGTCGCACCCAGTGACATGATGGACGGCCGCGTAGCCGCCATCCGGCGCGCCCTCGATTCCGCCGGCTTTCTCAACACGCCCATCCTGGCCTATGCCGCGAAGTTCGCTTCAGTATTCTACGGACCATTCCGGGAAGCCGCCGAATCCGCGCCCCAGTTCGGCGACCGCCGCAGTTATCAAATGGACCCCGCCAACGCCCGCGAAGCCATTCGTGAAATCGAGCTCGATCTGGAAGAAGGCGCCGACATGATCATGGTCAAGCCGGCCATGCCTTACCTCGACTTGATCCGCCAGGCACGCGACCGCTTCCCCGCCCCGCTGGGCGCTTACCAGGTCAGCGGCGAATTCAGCATGATCGTCGCCGCCGCCCAGAACGGCTGGCTGGACCGCGACCGTGCCATCCTCGAATCCCTCACCTCTATCCGCCGAGCCGGAGCCGACTTCGTCCTGACGTATTTCGCCATGGAAGCCGCCCGCTTGCTCGCGTAACGAAACGCAAAAAACTGGCAACTTTCGACGTTCTAAACCGTATACACCCATATGCCGTTCAAGTATGTCTTCCGCCGCCTGTTGCGCTCGCCTATGTTTACCGGCATCACGCTGCTCACTCTGGCTATCGGGATTGGCGCCAACAGCGCGATTTTCAGCGTAATCGAAGGCATCCTGCTGAACCCGCTGCCGTATCCACATCCTCAAGAGTTGATTTCGCTTGGTCACAGCGCCCCGGGCATCAATCTGCCGGAAGCAGGCGCAGCGCCGTATCTTTACTTCACGTACCGCGACGAGAATCGAACGCTCACCGATATCGCCATCTGGTCGGCAAACACCGTCACCGTAACTGGCTTCGCGGAGCCGGCCGAAGTGGACAGCCTGCATGTAACGGACGGCATTTTGAACATTCTTGGGGTGCAGCCGGCCCTGGGCCGCGGGTTCTCGCGCCAGGACGATCTGGCGGGAAATCCCGAGACTGTGATCCTTACCCACGCCTATTGGCAATCGAAATTCGGCGGCGACCGTTCCGTAGTCGGACGCCGCCTGCTGATCGACGGCAAGGCGCATGAAGTGATCGGGGTACTGCCGCAAGGATTTCGATTCTTGAACTTGAAGCCCGCGCTGGTCTTGCCATTGCAGCGCGATCGCAACAAGACGTTTCTGGGAAATTTCAGCTATCAGGCGTTTGCGAGACTCAAGCCAGGCGTCACCGTCGCCCAGGCCACCGCCGATATCACGCGCTTGCTTCCCATTGCAAATGGAAAATTTCCCCCGCCGCCCGGTTTTAACGTGAAAATGTTCGAAGAAGCGCGCCTGACGCCGCACCTGCTCCCGTTGAAACAGGAACTGGTGGGTGATATCGGCAAGATGCTGTGGGTCCTGATGGGGACTATCGGCGTGGTGCTGCTCATTGCCTGCGCTAACGTTGCCAATCTGCTGCTGGTGAGGGTGGAGGGACGCCGCCAGGAGCTTGCGATTCGCGCGGCGCTTGGCGCGGGCTGGGGCCAGATCGCACGCGAGCTGCTGCTAGAGAGCTTGACGCTGGCCGTAGCCGGCGGACTGTTCGGCCTCGCCTTTGCGTACGGCGCGATTCGATTACTGGTGGCTATCGCGCCGGCCCAGCTTCCCCGGCTGGACGAAATTGCGATCGACGCGCCCGTGTTGCTATTCACACTGGCGGTCTCATTGGTCGCGGGCCTCCTGTTTGGGCTGGTTCCCATAGTGAAATACGCCGGCCCGCACATCGCTGCCGCGCTGGGTTCCAGCAGCCGCTCGGTGAGCCACAGCCGCGAGCGGCATCGCGCCCGGGGAGCGCTGGTGATTGTCCAGGTAGCACTGGCCCTGGTGTTGTTGATTAGCTCCGGCTTGATGATCCGGACGTTCCAGGCATTGCATCACGTCCAGCCCGGTTTCACGCGCCCTCAAGAGATCCAGACAATGCGCATCGGGATTCCCACTGCACAAGTGAAAGATGCTGTGCCGGTGGCCCGCACACAACAAGCCATCCTTGAGAAAATCCTGGCGATTCCAGGCGTTTCATCGGCCGGTCTTTCCAGCTTGGTCCCCATGCAGAGTCAGGGCTGGCACGATCCCATATTCACGGAAGACCGGACCTATACCGACTCGCAAATTCCCTCTCTTCGAAGCTACAAATTCGTGTCTCCCGGATTGGCCAAAACGATGGGCAACTCAATTGTCGCCGGGCGGGACTTCACCTGGACCGACGTTTACGATATGCGAATGGTAGCGATGGTTACCGAGAACCTGGCGCGCGAATTATGGCAAGATCCCGCTAAGGCCATCGGCAAGCGTATTCGCGAAAGCCATGCCGACCCATGGCGCGAAATTGTAGGAGTAGTAAGTGATGAGCGCGACGATGGCTTGGATAAGAAGGCCCCCACAATGGCCCTCTGGCCCATCCTGATGAATGATTTCGCGGGCGATCGTCCGTTCGTCTTTCGCTCCGTGGCCTTCATGATTCGAAGCAGCCGCAGCGGGTCGGACAGCTTCATCAAGGAATTACAACAGGCGGTGTGGTCGGTGAATCCAAATCTGCCCCTCGCGCAAGTTCTCACGCAGCAGGAAATCTACGATAAATCCCTGGCGCGCACTTCCTTCACGCTGGTGATGCTGGCGGTGGCGGGTGGAATGGCGCTTCTGATCGGCGTAATCGGGATCTACGGCGTGATGTCCTATTCAGTTTCCCAGCGAACGCGCGAGATCGGGATCCGCATGGCTTTGGGCGCGCAGCGAGAGAGTCTGACGCGGCTTTTTGTCCGCCATGGACTGGCGCTGGCGGGCATCGGCATCCTTTGCGGGCTCGCCGTGTCGGCCGCACTCATGCGCGTGATGTCGTCCCTGCTGTTCGAAGTGAGCCCGGGCGATCCCGCCACCTATATCGCCGTCTCCCTGGGATTGGTTGCGGCCGCCGCGGCAGCCAGCTACATCCCGGCCTTGCGTGCTGCAACCGTGGATCCCGTGGAAGCACTGCGAGCCGATTAACCTGCGGAGTTTTTGACAGGCACCCAGAGTTCGACACCGCCGAGACCGGTGCGCCCGTCGAACTGTTCGCCGTAGCGCTCCAGCGCGGGGCTGTCCGACGCCTGGTATCCGAAATCCGTCAGCCCGTGGTTCCAGATCTCCTTCCACGTAGGTCCGATCGCTGAGATGTGCTCGCGGTGCTGGAAAACAGCGTACGTTTGCGGTCCAATTCGCAGCCGCGTAAACTCGGCCGGATGGGCCGGAAACTCGGAAACCTCCACGCCGCAAATGTACTCATAGTTGCCTGCGTCGTCGGTGTTGCAGATCACGCCATAGGCGGCGCGGCCGATTTGACCTGGAACGTGGCCGAGGTGCGGAATAAAACGGTCCCATTGGGAAGGGATCGCGGCGTTGGAAGCGCAGCTGTAAAGCTGGCCGAGTCCGAAGATGAGCAGCGCGCCGTGTTCCACAACGCGCGGCGAAGCAAGAGAAGTAAGAGTCGGTTGATCCATTCGCATAGGCTCCAAAAGGTTGAGGTTGTCGAGGTGGGCCTGCGCGCGAAGTTGCTCGGGCGTCAGGCCAAACAGTTGCCGAAATGCTCGCGTGAAGGCTTCATGCGAACCGTAGCCGGCGGAAAGAGCGATCGCGAGGATGTCCGGAGCACCCCGCGCGAGTTCCCTGGCGGCGTCCGTCAGACGGCGAGCGCGCGCATAAGCAGCCGGCGAATATCCCGTGGACACCGAAAATGCCCGGCAGAGATGAAAGCGCGAGAGCCCCAGCGCGCCGGAGATCGCGTCCAGCGACAGGTCGCCGCTGAGGTGGCTTTCGATGTACCAGAGTGCTTTGCCGGTTACGCTCACGGGTTCAGAATAGAGCTTCTGGCCATGCCCTCGCTTGATCGTTATTGCGATGCCTACAATAAATTCAGCAGATGACCCGGCCTGAGCCACTGAAGAAGAACGATCCTCTGGTCTGGTCCCCTGGGACCGGCGTCGAGGTCTGGGACATGTTCCGCGCCGCCATGGCAGGCGACGTCGATACGCTCCGCCAGCTGCTAGACAAGAACGCCGCGCTGGTGCGCTGCATGTATGAATACCGAACGCCGCTGTACTTCGCAGTTCGGGAAAACCAGGTGCAGGCCGCGGCGCTCCTGCTGGAACGGGGCGCCGATCCGGCGAAAGGGTTGATCCACGACACTCTTCTCGTGATGGCGCGCGATCGCGGCTACACCCAGATGCAGCAGCTGCTGGAGGACCGGCTGGGCGTCTCGCCGCAAGGAGCAGCGATTTTCGCGGCAATTCTGGACCGCGACGTGGCCAGGGTTCGGAGCCTGCTCGGCGCGGCGCCCGAAGCGTTGCACGCCGCCGATGAGCGCAAGAACAAACCGATTCACTGGGCGGTGATGACGCGACAAGTCGACTTGATCGACGAGCTGGTGGCGCGCGGTGCAGACCTCAACGCACCGCGCTCCGATGGCGCGCGTCCTATTCAGCTCACCAGCGGCGATTATTTCCATCGCGGCTGGCGTGACGTGCCGGAAGAGGGCGTGCCGACTCCGGCTGAAGTGTTGGCGCACCTGCGCGCACGCGGCGCTTATTGCGATATCTGCACGGCAGCGAGTATCGGCGACATGAGCCGGGTCAAGGATCTGCTCAGTCAAGATCCGGCGCTGGCCAATCGCGTCTCGGACTACGTGACGTATTATGCCTGCTCCGGCGCGCCCTTGCGCAACGCCGCAGCCGAAGGCCACATGGAGATCGTGAAGCTGCTGCTGGAGCACGGCGCCGATCCGAATTTGCCCGAGGAAGGCATCGCGCCTCATGGCGGTGCGCTCTATGCGGCGGTGGCGGGGGGACACTTTGAAATCGCCCAGCTTCTGCTGGAACGCGGGGCTAATCCCAGTGCGGCGGTGGAGAGCTCCGCCGACTGCTTGAGCCGCGCCATCAATCGCGGCGACCAGAAAATGGTCGACATCCTCGCATCGTACGGCGCATCGCGATCCGTCGAGATCATGGCCTACTATGGCGACCTCAGAACGGCAGCGGCCGTCTTCGCGGCGAATCCGTCGCTGGCAAACGATCCCGAAGCGCTATCCAACGCGGCCAGAGAAGGTCAAGACGCTTTCGTCCGCTTGATGCTGCGCTATCAGCCGGATCTTGCCCGGCGGGTCGCGGTGGCCGCGAAGACAGGCAAATTAACGGAATATCTGTTCGAACGCGGGATGGATCCCAGCCGCTCCGACTGGCTCGGCATCACCCCGCTTCACCGCTTCGCCCAAAGTGGCGACCTGGAGAACGCGGCGCTCTTCGTCGAGCGCGGAGCGAGTGTCGACGCTCGCGACGAGGAGCTCTGGTCCACGCCGCTCGGGTACGCCGCGAAGGCCGGCAAGGTCGCGATGGTCGAGATGCTGCTCGCGCGCGGCGCAAAGACGAACCTGCCCGACGATCCGGAGTGGGCGACGCCGCTGGCATGGGCGACTCGCCGCGGACATGCGGACGTTGTCGAGATGCTACGCCAAGCTGCCGCGAAGGCGTGAGCTAGCCGAGGGCGACAAGTCTTCGAATCACACTTCGGTGACAGGTCTTGATCAAGCAGGTTTCAGACATCTAGCGATTACCGTAGGCGGTGTCAGCCACGTATTGCCGCAAAGGCATACACAGCTGCGAAGTCTTCTTTCTCAAGACGCGGATGCTCCACGAGAATGTCCTCTTCGGTCATACCGTGGCCCAGCCAGCCGAGAACGTCATTCACCGTGATCCGCATCCCGCGAATGCAAGGCTTACCGTCCCGCTTGTCAGGCTCTATCGTTATCCGAGGGTGAACAGGCGTCATAGCGTCACTGAGATCCCTGGAGCAACCAGCGGCTGTCGCGTGAAGATCTTGTTCGATACCAATATTCCAGCTCCGCTGGCTGGACCATTGGGCAGGCAGAACCTCAAGAATGGAGCAAATCGTTCGGACCCTATTGCTTGATCGGCGGATTGGCCGTTAACTGCTTCGTCGCGCCAGTGTATACGCTGGATGCCGCTCTTGTGGTGATAGCTTCCAATCTTTCCAAGCTGTCGGCATATCTACGCCAGCAAGGCTTCACAACCGAAGAACATTCGCATTCAGTGAACGCTCAGCCGCCAGGAAGCGAACTTCGGATTAGGCTCACCACGCACGCAAGATTTCAGGCATTCCTGGCTCGGTCCATCGAGGCCGTGGTTCTAGCGGGGTACATGTGAGAGTCGCTTGCCTGGAAGACATCGCCCAAGGTAAGCTCTGGGCCTATAGCGATCCACGGCGGCGTCTCAGCAAACGGAAGAAGGATGAGCTGGATCTGATTCGGCTCGCAGAGAAGTATCCTGGGCTGAGATCGCTGTACCCTGTGGAGCTTCGGGTGCAGTTAGACTGCGGATGACGAGCCGTTCCGCCGACGAGGAACGTGATGATTCTCTTCTGCCGCCTGGCAGGCGAAACCGCCTGCCCCACGAACCGGGCCGCGTTCCTTAAGAGCGGTTGTTTCCCCTCCTCAGGCTTCGCCCTGCAAATGCGCCCGCAAGAACCGCCCCGTATGGGATCTCTTGCACGCGGCCACATCCTCGGGCGTTCCCGTCACCACCACTTCCCCGCCCGCGTGGCCGCCCTCGGGGCCCAGGTCGATCACGTGATCCGCGGTCTTGATTACATCCAGATGATGCTCGATCAACAGCACCGTGTGTCCCGCGTCCGCGAGGCGGTTCAACGACTCAAGCAGACGCTCCACGTCCGCCAGGTGCAGGCCGGTGGTCGGCTCGTCCAAAATGTAGACCGTGTGCTTCGAGCGCTGCAACTTTGACAGCTCCGCCGCGATCTTGATCCGCTGCGCTTCACCGCCCGATAGCGTGGTTGCCGATTGCCCCAGCGTCAGATATCCCAGACCGAGGTCGCCTAGCACCTGGATCTTCTTTCCCACTACTGGGTCGCCCGCGAAGAAGGTCACGCCCTCCTCCACCGGCATGTTCAGGACATCGTCGATGGTCTTCCCGCGCACCGTGACGTCCAGTGTTTCGGCATTGAAACGCGCCCCCTTGCATGCGCCGCAGGTCACCTCCACGTCCGGCATGAAGTAGAGCTGCGTCGTGATCACGCCCTCGCCCTGGCACTCCTCGCAACGGCCGCCTTTCACGTTGAAGCTGAACCGTCCAGCCTTGTAGCCGCGCTCCACTGACAGCGGCGCCTGCGTGAACAGATCGCGGATGTTGTCGTAGAAGCCGATATAGGTAGCCGGATTCGACCGGCTGTTGCGCCCGATGGGAGACTGATCGATATTTACCACCTTGTGGACATGCTCCATGCCGTCCACCCCGGCGTGTTCGCCCGGCAGCGTGCGCGTATCCACTAGCCGCTTCCATAGCGCCTTATAGAGGATCTCATTGATCAGCGTACTCTTGCCCGAGCCCGACGCGCCGGTAATCGCCACCATCTTGCCGAGCGGGATCGCGACGTCTACGCCCTTGAGATTGTTCTCGCGCGCGCCGCGCACCGTGAGCGATTTGCCGCCCCCTTTCCGGCGCTTCTTGGGCGTCTCGATTCGCCGCTTACCGGAAAGATACTGGCCGGTGGGCGACAGCTTGCACTTCAGCAGATCGGCGATGGTCCCCTGCACCACCACTTCGCCGCCGTGCACGCCCGGGCCCGGACCCATCTCGACGATGTGGTCGGCCGCCCGTATGGTAGCTTCGTCATGCTCCACTACGATCATGGTGTTCCCGATGTCGCGCAGGCTTACTAGTGTCGCGATCATCTTCACGTTGTCCTTCGGATGCAACCCAATACTGGGCTCGTCCAACACGTACAGCATCCCCATCAACCCGGAGCCAATCTGTGTTGACAAGCGAATGCGCTGCGATTCGCCTCCCGATAGCGTGCTCGAACGGCGGTTGAAGCTCAAATAATCCAACCCGATGCCCAGCAGCAACTCCACTCGCGCGCGGACCTCGTTCAGCACCTGCTTGCCCGCATCGGCGCCACGGCCCGCCGGCTTCACGGTACCGAGAAATCCGTGCAATTCATCGAAGTGAAGCTGGCCCGCGTCATGAACCGTTTTGCCTTCAATGGTGAACAGCAGCCGTGTGTCTCGAACGCGCGCGCCCTTACAATCGGGACAGGTGTGCTCCACCATCACCTTGTCCAGCCACGCTTCCATGCCCGAGCTGGCTTCGCCGCGCTGCCGGTAGCGGCGATAATGCCGCTCGATTCTGCGCGCGATCCCGTGAAAACCGATCTCCTTTCCGGATATGTCGTCGCGCTTCGTTTTAGCGTCAGGCGGCACGCATCCGACGATCTTCTTCCCGTCCAGCCCTTCCAGAATCGCGCGCCTCGCGGTATCCGCCAGCTTTTCCCATGGCGTTTCCAGCGAGAATCGCAGGGCCTTGGACAAGCTGTACATCAGGTGCCCATCCCAGGTGTCGGGATTGTACTTGAATGCCTCGCGCACAAAACAGCCGCCCACGATGCTGCGGCGCGGATCCGGCACCAGCAGCTCCGGATGCGTCAGCTTGTGCACGCCTAGGCCCCCGCATGTCCTGCATGCGCTCTCGGGATTGTTGAACATGAAGTAGTCGGGCTGAATGTCGCCGTAGACGAAGTGATGCGTCTTGCTGCACAGTCCCCGATAGAACTTTTCCGCCTCCCCCTTGTTTGTCCCTTTGACGATGTGCACCTGAAGCAGCCCATCGCCCACCAGCAGCGTGCTCGCGATCCCCGCCTTGATCGCCTTTTCGTGCTTCGGCGCCACTACGAACCGGTCCACCACCGCGTCCATATACTTGATCTTCGATTCGTCCAGGTCAACTTCGGCCGAGATGTCCACCGGCTTGCCGTCGATGATGAGAATACGGCAACCCTTCTTGCGAACCTCGGTCAGTACGAAATCCAGCTCTTCGCCGTACTGTTTGAATACGGGCGCGCGCAGCTCGATCTCCGTGCCCTGCGGCAGCGCGAGAATCGCCTCCAGAATCTGGCTTGAAGTGCGGCTGGGCGTTAACTCGCCGGTGCGCGGGCAATGCGGTACGCCAATGGTCGCGTACAGCAGGTTCAAATAGCTGGCAATGTCGGTCATGGTGCCGACGGTGGAGCGCGGATTGCTCGCGATGGTCTTCTGCTCAATCGAGATCACCGGTGACAGGCCGTAGACAAAGTCCACATCTGGCTTGGCCACCTGAGCGACAAATCGCTTGGCGTAGCTCGACAGCGATTCCATGTAACGCCGCTGCCCCTCGGCGTAAATCGTGTCAAACGCCAAGCTCGATTTCCCCGATCCCGAGAGCCCCGTGACGACAATGAGCCTATCGCGCGGGATCTCAAGCGAAATATTCTTGAGGTTGTGCACCCGCGCTCCTTGGACGGCGATAGTAGACCGTGGGACAGGCCTCCTGGCCTGTCTTTCATCTCCCAAACGCACTCGACCACCGCCAATCTTCAGAGCTTCCCACCAATCCCGCCACTACCGGATTGTCCTCAATGTACCTGACGATGGTCACCTCTTCGTCCGCGCCGCGCACCCAATGATCGTAAGATTCGTCCTGCCAAAAGGGATGTCCCGTGCGCCCAAGAATCGCATTCGCACGCCGCGCCGAGAAATTCTTGATCGATTTAGTGATTCTCGATAGATTCGCTTTCGGATAGATCAAGATATGAACGTGGTTTGCGATCAACACCCACGCCTGGAGTTCGTACAAGCTCAGTTCGCGTTCTCCGTACCTGAAAGCATCCACCACGCAATGAGCTACGCGTTCATCCTTGAGCCAAAGCGGGCCAGCGGTCGCGAGATCCAACTTTCGATCCAGGGCTTCGAAAGCACTCGCGGAGGGCAGGCTTTCGCGAATTGAAGTATTTGGGAGCGATCCGTATAGTCGCCAAGTAACGAACAGTGCCGCGCCCTCTGGTTGCCAGTGGGGAAGGTGGCGTTCGTGAAAGGTCACGTTGAATTTGTAGCACGAAACGAGGCAGTGGGACAGGCCTCCTGGCCTGTCTGTAGTAGAGAAGGGGGGTGCCTGGTTGGCAGGAAAAAGAGACAGGCCGGGAGGCCTGTCCCACGTTACTTTATGAATGCCAGCTCCTGGACCGATACGTTGCTTCTTCTGGTCAACTGGACTGCTATTGAGGCTCGCGCAATTAATCGGCGATCGGCCAAATATTCGCATGCCACGCTTACGCCGTGTACATTCAGCGTGCGCTTGAAATGCGATTCAATCTCAGTGGCCGAACGGGCCTCGCCTACCTCGCGCAAATGGTCGATTATGGGTCGGAACAGCAACTCCGCCCGGGCGGCCATATATTTATCCACGGCGTCCAGCGCGGACTGTACACTTTTTCGCGTCTTCTTCGTGTTCAACAGATCGGAGTAGATGGTCTTGAACAATTCAGGATTCAGCTTGACCGCCTGCGGAATCACCTCGCGATCCGCCAGCAGGCGCGCGCCCATCACCTCAATTCGCGCCAGCGGTGTGGCCGCATATAAGATCCAAAGCGCGGCGTAGTCC
The DNA here is from genome assembly GCA_030776455.1 of Acidobacteriota bacterium. GTDB lineage: Bacteria > Acidobacteriota > Terriglobia > Bryobacterales > Bryobacteraceae > JALYHQ01. The sequence continues at coordinate 16,343 of JALYHQ010000116.1, forward strand.
AGATCGCCGCGCGTGACGAACCATTTGTGCGCCTTGTCGATAGTTCCCAGCGCATGCGTCGCGGCGACCAGCAATTGCACTTGAGTATCGCGCTCTCCGATCTCGTGCAGCCGATCGCAAAGCGCCGCGATGGTTTCGTCATGCGTATAAAGAAGCCGCCCCTTCGCCAGCAGCGAATGCATGAACGAGTTTCGCACCGCGCCTTCCACGGTCTTGCGAAACTCCGCCCGCGGCATCAGGAACGCGTGCACATTCACCCCGCCAGCATCCAGCGACACGTGCGCCTTGTCCGCCTTCTTATCGTCGATGGTCACCAGCGCCAGATCGATGTCGGACTTTTCCCAGACCGTATCGTGGGACAGGCTCCCGCAGAGTATGGCCGCCAGGATGGAGCGGTCCTCTTTCACCTGCGCAATGAGATCGTCGAGCGCCGCAGTGAACTTCTTGTGGATGGATCGTGTCGGCGCGCCCACGCTATTCGTACCGCAGCGCCACCACCGGATCCAGACGCGCCGCCTTGTTCGCCGGCCAGATTCCGAAAAACAGCCCTACCGCGACGGAGACGATCACACCCAGCGCGGCTGCCCATAAGGGGACGGAAGTCGGAAGGCTCGGGAATATCAGGCGACAAATTACCGATATCAGCCAGCCGATGGCCATACCGATGAGTCCGCCCAAGCCTGTCAGCACCACTGCTTCGGTCAGGAATTGCAGCACGATGTCGATGCGGCGTGCGCCGATGGCCTTTCTCACGCCGATTTCGCGCGTGCGCTCGGTTACCGACACCAGCATGATATTCATTACTCCGATGCCGCCCACCAGCAAGCCGATGGAGCTGAGCACCACCATGACTATCGCCACCATCGCGGTGACGCTGTGGAACTGCTCAACCATTTGTTCGGACGTCGAGATGGAGAAACTGTCGGGCTTGTTGAAAGGCACCCGCCGTTCCAATCGCAGCACGGCGCGCACTTCGTCGATGGCCGCCGCCAGTTTGCCCGGCTTGGCGACCACCACCAGCATGTTTTCCTGGGCTTGCGGGAACATCTTGTGCATGGTGAAGTAAGGCAGCAGGATGCGCTTGTCGTCCTGCCCCGGAAACGACGCCGCCGGACGCTTCATCACTCCCACCACTTCAAACTGGTGACCGTCGACGTCGATCACCTTACCCACCGGCTGCTCGCCTCCCAACAGCGCCTTGGGCACGTCCTCGCCGATCACGGCCACCGGCACACGATGAACGCTCTCGGAATCGGTGAAGAAGCGCCCGGCCTTCATTTCCACGTTGCCCACGGTGTAGGATTCCTCGGTGCCGCCCAAATCGATCTGGTAAAGATCGTTGCCCTTGTAGTGCGCCTTGACGATCTGGGGTCCCCGAGCCGAAGGATTCCACGGGAACAGATACGGGCTCACATGTTCCACGGATGGGCAGCGTTCCTGCAGCGCCACCGCATTCTCATAACTCAACGGCTTACGATTCAACTCTTCCGGGGTCTTGCGTCCCGTGAATCCGATGGGGAACTTGAACACGATGGCCGTGTTCGATCCGAAACTGTTCAGTACTCCCGTAATGGCGCCGTCCAGCCCGGCGATGATGGAGCCCACGCCGATGATGGTTCCGGTTCCAATGATCACGCCGAGCACTGTCAGGAACGAGCGCATCTTGTGCTCGCGAACCGTGTTCAGCGCCAGCCGGATGGCGTTCAGAAGCGATATGAATTTCATGTTCGGACCTCCAGGCCGGCCAGGGGGCCGGCTGCGGGCCGGGGGGCCCGCCCCACAACGGATTTCATTTCTCCACTCTCAAGGCTTCGATTGGGTCGAGTTTCGATGCGCGGGTCGCGGGATAGATGCCGAAGAACAAGCCTACCGCTGTGGAGAGGGTCAGGCCAATTATTACGGCCGAAGCCGGGACCTCCATGGGAACAGACGTCAGGTTGCGCACCAGCACCGCGACGGTCCACGCGATCAACACACCCAGCAGACCGCCAGCCCCGGCCAGCATGGAGGACTCCACCAGGAACTGCTGCAGGATATCCTGCCGCCGCGCGCCAACGGACTTGCGAATCCCGATCTCATGCGTCCGCTCGCTCACCACGGCCAGCATGATGTTCATAATCACCACGCCGCCCACCACCATGAATACCGAAACAATGGCGACCGCCGTGGCCGCAATGGCTCCGGTCAGGCCCTGCCATGCAGTGATCAGCGCATCCGATGAAATGATGGCGAAATTCTCGTCCTGTCCCGGCCGCAGATGCCGGTATGCGCGCAGCAACATGCGCATCTCGTCTTGCGCCTGCTCCAGTACCGCTTGAGTGCGCGCATTGGCCGCGTATCGTACGCCCTGCCGTGCGCCGTAAATCTGAAAATACGTCCCAATCGGAATGTCCACAAATGCATCTTGCGACTGGCCAAAAACGCTCCCTTTGGCCTTCGCCGAGCCGACCACCGTGAATGGCCGGCCGTCGATTTTGACGGTCTTGCCAACCGGATCGGCTCCGCCGAACAAGTGATCCTTCAAGTCATTCCCAATCACCGCCACCATCATGTGATGCGCATCTTCGGACTCGGTGAAGTACCGCCCCGACGATAGTTCGGTGTTGTTCAATACCGCCCAGTTCGCGGTACCGCCGCTGATGCCCATATCAGTCATCGATTCGGTTCCAAAAGACGCGCTGCCGGATCTGCCGGCGCCCATTCCCAGATCGCGCACCAGGGTGGCCTTCTCCTTCAGGAAATCGAACTCCTCGGGCGAAAGCTGCGGGTTCTTCTTTTGCAGTTCCAGAAATTTCTTGGGGTCGAAGTTGCCGATAAAAGCCATGCGCACGATGCGGAAGCCATCCGAGCCCATGCTGGATACGCTGGTGGCGATATACACGTCCATGCCATGAATGATGGACATGACGGCAATCAGGGTGGTAGTGGCCAGAATGATTCCCAGCAGGGTCAGGAAGCTGCGCAGTTTGCTCGAACGGAGCGAATCGGCGGCGACTGAGGCCGCCTCGCGAAATGACGCAGTCTGAGCCATGGGTTATCTACAAGACGGAGCCCGCAACTACTTTGTTCCGTGTCTCTTCCATCCAGTCTACCAGCACCCCATCCAGCCAGAACCGCGGCCGGACCCGCGAGACGAACCCCACATGGCCGCCATGCTCCACCGCCACCAATCGCAGCCAGGGATTCGTTTCGAAGGCGGGATGCCGGTACACCTCGAAGGGGATCAACGGATCGTCCATAGCCTGTATTACCAGCGCCGGGATTCGGATCAGCTCCAGAAAGCGCCCGGCCGATTGCGTGGAATAGTAATTGTCGGCGGTTCCAAAACCGAAAGAGGGCGCGGTGAAGCGGTTATCGAAGTCGTAGATGCTCCTGACATCATCCAGGCCGTCAAGATTGAAAAGGCCCGGAGTCAGGCGTTCCTTCAACCGCACTTTCTGCTTCAGCCGCACCAGGAAACGATTAGCGTAGATCCGGTTAGCGCGCTTGTTGAGATTGCGGGCGCAGGCGGCCAAATCGATAGGAGTGGATACCGCGGCCACTCCCGTCAAGAGCCCTGCGCCCCGCTCGCCTAGCTCTCCGGCCAGCTTCAGAACTACGTTGCCGCCCAGCGAAAAGCCGGCGGCGTAGAGCGGCGTCCCTGGATCGGCGTCGTGAAGTTCTCGAAGCACTGACAAAAGGTCGCTGGTCTGGCCCGAGTGGTAGAGGGAGCGTCCGCAGAGCTCCTCCGTGCCGCCGCAGCTTCGCATATTGAAGCGATGCACGGCATAGCCGGCCTGGAGCAGCGCGTGTGCGAGACTAACGGCGTACCCGGAGGCGCTGGATCCCTCGAGTCCGTGAACCAGAACCGCCTGTCCACGCAAGGCACACGCCGGCCGCTGCGTGTGCACTAGAACGCGCACGCCGGGCTCGGTTTCGTACAGGCGAGCTTCCACGGGAAACCGGCGATCGTCCAAGGGACGAGACCAGTAGTTCGCCGCTATGGTCAGCAAATGGGGGTTGCGGAACAGCGGGCGGAAAGGCGGCAACCCCTATTCTACAATCTATGAACTGATGGGCTCGCTGGCCGCGGTGCTGACGATAGACCCAACCTTGGAGAATATCGTGCTGATACTGTTGGCCACGCCGGGCATGATTGCGCCCGCCGCAACGGCCACAAAACCAGCCATCAGCGCGTATTCGATGAGATCCTGACCTTGGGTGTCCTTCCAGATCCGGATCTTCCAAAGCAACGTATTCAAGTGGTTCACGGTGTCCTCTGGGCGATCTATCGGACGCCGCTATCCCCAATCTATATGGGACAGTAGTCCCAAGCGCCTGCCTTAGCGTAGGTGGAACAACCTATTCCGACCGAATACTATGCCTGAGCTGCTGAATTCTCGCTCTTGCGGCTGAGATCTTCTGCCAGAATTATGGCCTCGGCGAGGTCTTTCATGGGACGCCGGAGCCGACGGCTTTCATTGCGCAGCCGCAGGTAGGCTTCCTCTTCGGTCAGACTGTGGCGATGCTGCAGCAGGCCCTTGGCGCGCTCCACCAGCTTGCGGGTTTCGAGTTGACGCTTCATCTCGAGCGTTTCCTCGCGCAAACGGGTGTTCTGTTCCTCGAGTACGGACTTCGAAATGGCGCCACCCATCTGCTCGCCCACAAACGTAAGCAAGGCCACTTCTTCTGGACTGTGCTTATAGGCCTGGCGGTGGTGCACGTTTACCACGCCGATCACTTCTCCACCGCTCACCAGCGGAACCGAAAGGAAGGCCTCGTAGGTATCTTCGATCAGGGCCGGAAAGCGCTTGAACCGCACGTCTGCGGCGGCATTGGACGGCAGGGCGACCACGGCTTTGTGCTCCGCGACCCAGCCGGTCACGCCTTCGCCCATTTTCATGCGGAGATTCCCGAGATCGTTCGCATGCGGCACCTGGGATGCGCGCAGGACAATCTCGCCTGTCTCAAGCTCCAGCAAGTACACCAGGCATGCATCGCACTCTGTGACTTGCGCGGTAAGACCAACAATTTCACCCAGCATTTCATCCAGCGACAGCTCGGAACTGACGATGTTGCTGACACGATGCAGCAAGGCGACTTGGGAAATCGGATGTTCCATCACGGTCATGGTTGCCATGATCCAGACTATGCGCTTTGATGTTGGGCGGTCCAATCGAAAATTTGGATTGGCCTTATACTGATGGCAGGCATCTTCCCGAATGTCCCGCATTTGCTTGCGATTAGTACCATTCGTCCTGGGTGCGTCCCTGGTTGCGGGCGATTGGATGCGTTTGAAAACCACGGATGTCGAAGTGGTTACAAACAACGGGGCGGACAACGCCGGCGAGGCGCTATCGCGGTTGACCCAAATACGCCAGGTTCTGCCGGTTACGCGGCTGGCCCGTCCTGTCCGTATTTTCATTTTCGCCTCGAGCGCCGAATACGCGGCGTTTCAACCCAACCGCGTGCACAGCCGCGCCGGATGGTATCAGGGGGGGCCCGCGCTCGATTACATCGTCATCAGCGGCAAGCAACAGCTTTCGCCGCTGGTATATCACGAGTTCGCGCATCTGTTCCAAAATCAAACCAGTGGCCAACTTCCTCTCTGGTATAACGAGGGCTTCGCCGATCTGTATTCCACACTACGTTTTTCCGCACACCACGCGGAAGTGGGCGCTGCCCCGGTTGAGCGACTGGAAGCATTGAAGACCGCCCGCTGGCTGCCCTTGGATGAACTTCTCGCCGTCACGGAGGACTCGCCCTGGTATCGCGACCACGCCAAGGTGGACCTCTTCTATGCAGAGAGCTGGGCGTTGGTCCATATGCTGCACTTCGACGAAGCCTATCGCGATCACCTGGCCGAGTTTCTGCGGCGCATGCGGTCCGGCGCATCTCAAGTTGAGGCGATGCGAATCGCTTTCGGCAAATCGCAGGCGTCGATCTACGACGATCTGCGCCGCTACGCGGCTCGTGGCCGCTACGCCAGTACGACCGTCGACCTTCCCCCAGCCGTGTTCGACCAACCCGCAAGTTCGGAGTCGCTCTCGACACTGGCATCGAGCCTGCTACTCGCCGATCTGCTCTCAGCCACCGGCAAGGGCGCCGAAGCGGAGCGCCGCATCGGCCGGCTTGCGCAGAAATATGACTCCGCGCCCGAGCTGCATGAACAGTGGGGGGCGGTGCTGCTGGCCCAGGGCAAGCCAGACGAGGCGCGGCAGCACTTCGCGCGCGCTCTGGAACTGGGCAGCAAGAACGCAGCCGCGGCGTTCGAGCTGGCCGGACTCCTCCGTGACGCGAAGGCCGATCCGGCGCGGGTCCTCGAGCTGCTCGATAAAGCGGTTCATCTGGATCCCGGCTTCGTTCCGGCCCGCATCCTGCTGGGCGTGATCCATGAGCGCGAGGGCCGCTATCCGGAAGCCGCCCATCAACTCGAAATCGCAGTGCGGGCCAAGCCGGACAGCTTGCATGCGTGGCATGAGCTGGCCATCGCCCGCTTCCACCTGGGTGAGACGGCCGGCGCTCTAAACGCGGCTCGGGAAGCCAGGAAGCTGGCGAAGAGCCGGGAAGAGATCGCGATGACCGACGCCACCATTCAGCTGGTGCAAGCGCCGCTCTCGGCGGCCGTGGAAGCCGACCGGGAACAGCACTTCGAAGCTACATTCCGCGAGGTGGTCCCCCAGTCGTGGCGGAATCCGGAAGGCAATAACCGGGCGGAAGGCAAGCTGGTGCAGCTGGATTGCCTGCCTGGCAGCGAAGCCCGATTTCACATCGCGACTAGCGGAAAGAGAGTGGTGCTATACGTTCGCGATCCCACAAAAGTGGTAATCACCGGCGCGCCCGGCATCCGCACCGAACTGAGCTGCGGCGCGATGGCGGCTCGCGACGTGTCGGTGGACTATATCGCGCATCCGGACGCTAAGCTGAAAGCGGATGGCGAAATCACCGCCATCCGGTTCAAGTAAACGGCGGATTTCAGCCTTTGTGTTTTAACCGGCTGCACGCCGCCGCTGCCTGCGTCGGGTCAATCGCATCCTTGGATTCCTGGATGTCAGTTATCTTTCCATCCACGTCCACGATGAAAGTGACGCGGTTCGCCAGACCGTACTCCGGAATCAGAATTCCGTACAGTTTGGAAACTTCGCGCATATGATCGCTCAACATGGGGAAGTCGGCGTTCAGCTCTTTTTTCCAGTGATCCAGGGTCGCGGTGAAATCCGTGCTGATCGCCAGCACCTGCGCATCGGCCTCATTGAATTTTGCGATACCAGACTGGTACGCGGTTATTTCCTTGGTTCAACCACCGGTGAAGGCGGCGGGGAAGAAGGCCAGCACAACCGTCTTCTTGCCTCGAAAATCCGAGAGCTTGACGGGCTTACCGGAACTGTCCGGCAGCGTGAAATCGGGCGCAACATCGCCGACCTTGAGGTGCGTTTTCGGCGGCGTGATTTTCTGCGCGGCCAGGCTTCCGGCCAGCAACAGCACCACACTGAGTAGTTTCATTGGACCTCTCTATGGTTGAAAGCGTAACATCCGCGTGCTTATTCCTGCAAGTTACTCCGGCAGCCCGAACGCGTAGACTTTCGAGCTGTATGTCACCACGTAGATCCTGCCCGAGGAAATAGCGAGGCCGCTGAAGTGCGTGAACTCGGGGATCGCAGCGCCGCTGGACCACAATTCTTTTCCGGTAGCTGCGTCCAGCGCGTACAGGATCGCATTTCCCGAAGGCGTCTTGGCGCGCTCTTCGGAGGTGTAAATTTCACCGCCGCTCTTGGCCTGCTTTACGTTTTCGCCATTCGAAAGCGCGAAGACCACGCCGTTGGCGATGGCCACCGGCTCCGGTACGGACATATTACGCGACCGCCACGCGGGAATCAGTTCCGGCTTTCCGTCTTTCAGGCCCAGCTTGAACGCCAGCACGCTCCCCGCGGGCGAATCGCCGGACGTCAAAGGAAATTTAGGCGACTCGCTGTGCGGCGCTCCCCACGCGGGCGCGTACAGCCAGCGCGTGCCAGCCGGGTCTTGCCACGTGCTTAATCCGCCCCAGAATCCGTGACCGGCGAAGTCCACCTCTTCATTCATATATAGAGGACTGCGAAACAATGGCGTCTTGTGATCCGCGCCACCCAGCGACTTTGCGTCCAAGAGATAAATGACGCCTTCTTTTCCGGAGGCGGCCACGAGTTCCCATTTGTCGAAAGGAAATACTACCGGGCTGACATTGCCCATGTCGAGATCCTTCTTGGTAACCCAGGCGCGATTCGCGGGCGTGTAGTAATCCACCAGCTTGCCGTCCGCGGAAACGCCGAGGACGGTGTCGGAATA
>JALYHQ010000117.1 GCA_030776455.1 Acidobacteriota bacterium
GTCCTACCAGATCGGCGCTAATGACCAGTTGAATTCCAGCGCGGATTACGCCCCGCTGATCATCGCGTACAAGAACGGCGCTCCGGTGAAGCTGACGGATGTCGCTACGGTGCTGGACGATGTCGAGAATGTGCGCCAGGCGGCCTGGATGGATAACACGCCGGCCGTTATCGTGAACATCCAGCGGCAGCCGGGCGCGAACATCATCTCGGTGGCGGACAGCATCAAGAAGCTGCTTCCCCAGCTCACCGACACGCTGCCGGCGGCAGTTCAGGTCCGCGTGCTCACGGACCGCACCAACACCATTCGCGCTTCCGTCAAGGACGTCCAGTTCGAGCTGATGCTAACCGTGGCGCTGGTGGTGATGGTGATCTTCCTGTTCCTTCGCAATCTCTCCGCCACTATCATTCCCAGCGTCGCCGTCCCGTTGTCGCTGGTGGGAACGTTCGGCGTGATGTATTTACTGGACTACAGCCTGAACAACCTCACGCTGATGGCGCTGACCATCTCCACCGGCTTCGTAGTAGACGACGCCATCGTGATGATTGAGAACATCATGCGCTACATCGAGGAAGGCGAGCATCCGCTGCGCGCCGCGCTCAAGGGATCCGCGCAGATCGGATTCACCATCGTGTCGCTGACCGTCTCGCTGATCGCGGTGCTCATTCCGTTGCTATTCATGGGCGATATCGTGGGACGCCTGTTCCGCGAATTCGCGGTGACGCTCGCCATCACCATCCTGGTGTCCGCGGTGGTCTCTCTGACGCTGACGCCCATGATGTGCGCCAAACTGCTGAAGCACCGGCCCCAGGCGGCCCAAGGCCGGCTTTATCGAGCTACGGAAAAGGTCTGGAATTGGATGATCGCGTTCTACGATAAAACCCTGCAATGGGTATTGGGCCGGCAAACGCTGACGCTGCTGGTGGCCATCGGGACCGTGGTCCTGACGTTCATCTTGTTTTGGATCATCCCCAAGGGATTTTTTCCCATTCAAGACACGGGTGTGATCCAGGGCGTGAGTGAAGCCTCAGAAACCATTTCTTTCCCCGAAATGGCTCTGCAACAGCAGCGGCTGGCACGGATCATTCTGCAGGACCCGGCGGTGGAGAATCTATCGTCTTTCATAGGAATCGATGGGACCAACTCCACCATGAACAGCGGGCGCATGCTGATTAACCTGAAGCCGCTGGATGTGCGCAAGATCGGCGCCGGCGACGTGATTCGCCGCTTACAGCCCGAGCTGGCGAATGTTGCGGGCATCACGCTGTTCATGCAGCCGGTACAAGATCTCACCGTGGAGGATCGCGTCAGCCGCACGCAGTTTCAATACACGCTGGAAGATCCCAGCACCGCGGAGTTGAACGTCTACGCGCCCAGGCTGCTGGCAAAGCTCAAGGAGCTGCCGGAGTTGCGGGACGTCGCCAGTGATCAGCAGGTGCAAGGCCTTCAGGCGCGGCTCACTTTCGATCGCGTCACTGCGTCGAGGCTCGGCATCAGCACTTCGGCCATCGATCAAACGCTTTATGACGCTTATGGCCAGCGTCTGGTCTCAACCATCTTCACGCAGCTCAACCAATACCACGTGGTCTTGGAAGTGAAGCCCGAATTTGAACACAATCCAATGGACCTGAAGAATCTGTTCATCCGCACCGGCGCGGCGGGAGGCGGTGCCGGGTCGGGCCTGGTATCGGGAGGCACGGCAACGGCCGCGAGCAATGGCCCAACCAGCTCGGCCGCGTCGGCTCAGGCCAGTCTCACAGCGGCCGGTGCCGCGCAGGGAACCGCGGTGCCCGGCTCCGGCCAGATCGCTTCCACCGTCGCGTTTCCCAACGGCGGCCAAGTGCCGCTGGCCGCTTTTACTCACGTCGAAACTCACACCGTCCCTCTCACCATCAACCACCAGGGCCAATTCCCGGTGATCACCCTGTCCTTCAATCTGGCGCCGGGCGTCTCACTGGGCGACGCGGTCAAGGCTGTGAATCGCGTCAAGGATTCGCTGGGAATGCCGGCCAGCATTCAAGCGTCCTTTCAAGGGACCGCCGAAGCTTTCCAGGCTTCGCTCGCTAATGAGCCGATTCTGATTCTGGCGGCGCTGATTACCGTGTATATCGTGCTGGGCGTGCTTTACGAAAGCTATATTCATCCGCTTACCATCCTCTCCACGCTGCCGTCCGCGGGCGTCGGCGCACTGCTGGCCCTGTTCATTTGCCAGAGCGATTTCAGCGTGATCGCGCTCATCGGGATTGTGCTGCTGATCGGCATTGTGAAGAAAAACGCCATCATGATGATCGATTTCGCATTGGACGCCCAGCGTAACCAGGGGCTCTCGCCGGTGGACGCGATTTATCAGGCCTGCCTGCTGCGATTCCGGCCGATTATGATGACCACCATGGCGGCGCTGCTGGGCGGCGTTCCGCTCGCCCTGGGCACCGGAACGGGATCCGAATTGCGCCGGCCCTTGGGAATCACGATTGTGGGTGGCTTGATCTTCAGCCAGATGCTCACGTTGTACACCACACCGGTTATCTATCTCTGGTTTGACCGGCTGGCGGCGCGCTTTTCGCGGCATGGCAAACAGGAGAATCCCGGACCGGCGGCTGAGCCGGCGCCCGCCCATTAGCGCATGAATATCTCTGAGCCATTCATCCGCAGACCAGTGGCTACCACGCTGCTGACCGTGGCCATTGCCCTGGCCGGCGCGGTGGCCTTCCGGTTATTGCCCGTGTCGCCGCTGCCGCAGGTCGATTTTCCGACCATTTCTGTTTCAGCGTCGCTGCCCGGCGCAAGCCCGGAGACCATGGCCTCGGCCGTGGCCACCCCGCTCGAACGCCAGTTCGGACGCATAGCGGCGGTCACGGAGATGACCTCTTCAAGTAATCTCGGATCAACCAGCATCACCCTGCAGTTCGATCTCAATCGCAACATCGAAGCGGCCGCCCGCGACGTCCAGGCCGCTATCAACGCCGCCCGGGGATATCTGCCCGCGAACCTCCCGAGCAATCCGAGCTATCGCAAAGTGAATCCCGCCGATTCGCCCATTTTTATGCTGGCCCTCACTTCCAAAGTGTTGCCGCGCGAGCAGATGTACGATTCGGCTTCCACCATCATGGCTCAGAAGCTGGCGCAGGTCGCAGGCGTGGGGCAGGTCGTGGTGGGCGGAGGCGCGTCGCCCGCCGTACGGGTTGAACTGAACCCGATGGCGCTTAATAGATATGGCATCGGTTTCGAGCAGGTCCGAACCACCTTGAGCGGGGCCAATGCCAACGTACCCAAAGGACACTTTTCCGACGGCCGGAGAATCTGGGAAGTGGGCGCCAACGATCAGATTTTCCGGGCCATTGACTACCAGCCGCTGATCGTCGCGTACAAAAACGGAGCGGCCGTGCGCGTCTCAGACGTGGGCCAAGTGGTGGATTCCGTCGAGGATCTGCGCAATGCAGGCTATGCCAACGGCAAGCCGTCGGTGCTGGTGATCGTTTTCCGCCAGCCGGGCGCAAATATCATCGAAACCGTGGACAACATCCGCGCCGTGTTGCCCCAACTCGAGGCTTCCATGCCTCACTCCATCGACATGAACGTGGCCATGGATCAAACCTTGACCATCCGGGCCTCCGTGCGGGATGTGGAGCGAACGCTGGTCATCTCCATCGCCCTGGTGATTCTGGTGGTCTTCTTCTTTCTACGAAACGTGCGCACTACATTCATTCCCAGCATCGCAGTGCCGGTTTCGTTGATTGGTACCTTCGGCGTGATGTATCTGGCCGGCTACAGCCTGGACAACCTGTCTTTAATGGCGCTCACCATCTCCACCGGATTCGTGGTGGACGACGCCATCGTGGTGATTGAAAACATCACGCGCTATTTGGAGCAGGGCCTGACACCGTTCCAGGCTGCCCTGAAAGGCGCCAAAGAGATCAGCTCAACCGTGGTAACCATCAGCATCTCGCTGATAGCCGTTTTCATTCCGTTGCTGCTGATGGGAGGCCTGGTAGGCCGCCTGTTTCGCGAGTTTGCCGTGACTCTTTCAGTGGCAATCGTGGTTTCCATGGCGATCTCACTCACCACCACGCCCATGATGTGCGCCCATCTGCTGCGCCAGCACCAGGAACACGGGCGCTTCTACCGCATCAGCGAGCGAGCGTTCACCTGGGTGGTGAACGCCTACGGGCGTACGCTCTCGGGCGTGCTTCGTCATCCCGCCATTACGCTCCTGGTGCTGTTGATTACGATTGGGCTTAACGTCTACCTCTACATTGACGTCCCCAAGGGATTTTTCCCGCAACAAGACAACGGCCGGATGGGCGGTGCAATTCAGGCCGATCAGGATACCTCGTTCCAGGCGATGGATCACATTCTGCGGCAAATGGTTGCGATTATCGATTCCGATCCGGCGGTGGACAACGTGAATGCGTTTATCGGCGGCAGCGCCAACAGCGCGCGAATGTTCATTTCCCTGAAGCCGCTGGCGGAGCGCAAGGTGTCCCCGGATCAGATCATCGCCCGGCTGCGCCCGCGTCTGGCTAGAGTTCCCGGCGCTGCCCTTTTCCTGCAAGCCTCGCAAGACTTGCGCATCGGCGGACGGCAAAGCAGCGCGCAATATCAATTCGCCATGCGCGGCGACAATCTCACCGATTTGAACAAATTCGCACCGCGAATGCTGGTGGCGCTGCGCAAAGTTCCCATCGTCGCGGACGCGAACAGCGATCAACAGAATCGCGGCCTGCAGGCCATGGTTCATTATGATCGCGAGACCGCGGCGCGCTTCAACATTTCTCCTGCGTTGATCGATAGCACTTTGTACGATGCCTTTGGGCAGCGCCAGGTGTCCACCATGTACCGCTCGTTGAACCAGTATCACGTCATCATGGAGGCAGCGCCGCAGTTCTGGCAGAATCCGCTGTTCCTGCGCGAGATTTATGTGCGATCTCCCAGCGGCAGGCAGGTCCCGCTTAGCGCTTTCGCCAGCTACACGCCGGCGACCGCGCCGCTGTCGATCGCCCACCAAGGACTGTTTCCCGCCATTACCCTGTCATTCAACCTGCAGCCCGGAGTAGCGCTGGGCGACGCCGTGCAAGCCATCAACGACGCCGCCGCGCAGGTGGGCATGCCTCCCACTATCCATACCGGCTTCGCGGGCACCGCCCAGGCGTATCAGGAATCGCTTGGCAGCCAGCCGGTGCTCATCGCGCTGGCCCTGGCTACCGTGTACATCGTGCTCGGTGTGCTCTATGAGAGCTATATTCACCCGATTACCATTTTGTCGACGCTGCCATCGGCGGGCGTGGGAGCGCTGCTGGCTTTGAAAATCACGAAGACCGACCTCAGCATCATCGCGATGATCGGAATTATTCTGCTCATTGGCCTGGTGAAGAAGAACGCCATCATGATGGTGGATTTCGCCATCGCCGCCGAACGAATTGAAGGCAAGAACTCCCGCGACTCCATTTTTGAGGCTTGCATGCTGCGCTTCCGCCCCATTCTGATGACCACCATGGCCGCCTTGCTGGGAGCGCTGCCGCTCGCGCTCGGCACCGGTACCGGTTCCGAGCTACGACGCCCCCTGGGAATCACAATTATCGGCGGCTTGATCGTCAGCCAGGTTCTAACGCTGTACACCACTCCCGTCGTGTACCTCTATTTCGACCGCATGCAACGCTGGCGCGATCGGGTTCGCGCCCGCCAAGAACCATTAGGATCCGAAGCATGATCAACCCCCTCATTGTGGGGCGGGCCCCCCGGCCCGCGGC
>JALYHQ010000118.1 GCA_030776455.1 Acidobacteriota bacterium
CCTGTATCGCGAGCCTTACAATCGCTCGCCACATCCGGGTCCCGATTACACCATTCCGTTTGGGAAAGCGAAAATCGTCAAGTCCGGGCAGTCGCTGACCATCATCACGTACGGCGCGCTGGTGCAAAGATCTCTGCAGGCGGCGCTGCAAATTGAGCAGCGGAACCCCGAGACGACGGTGGAGATCATCGATCTGCGGACTCTGACCCCGTATGACTGGGAAGCGATTCAGGCATCCGTCGAGAAGACCAGCCGCGTCCTGATTGCGCATGAAGACACGCTCTCATTCGGGTACGGCGCGGAGATCGCCGCGCGCATCGGGAGCGAGTTGTTTGAGCATCTGGACGCGCCGATTGCGCGCGTGGCGGCGCTGGACACTTGGGTGGGCTATCACCCGCAGCTGGAGGCCGAGATTCTGCCGCAGGTGGATACTCTGGTTGCGGCCGGTGAACGTACGTTGAAGTGGTGAGACTCCGAGCGCGGTCACCAGCGCTGCTGGGTGGCGGGCGAACAGTTCGAGATGTTGCGGCCCTCGCCTTCCATCGACTCGAAAACCGATTGCACGGCTACGCGCCCCGGTCCCGTTAATCGAAGCCAGACATAGCGGTTGCTCCAGGATCCCCAGAAGCTGTAACTGGCCTGGGGCTGCTCGAAATGCAGGTGCATGGATACCGCCGGATCCTTGAAGATGAGCGAGGTCGGCTTCACCAAAATGGTCTGACCGGCAGCCAGTTCGCGCACGAACACGTTGCCGGCCGCATGCAGCAAGAGCAAGCCTGGCGATCGGGGGGCCTGGAAGCGGTCCATAAACATGCCGAGAGGATAATGCGTTTCCGACTCATTGCCGGAACTGGTGGTGAACCAGACGCCGGTGGTGAACCAGTCATAGGTGACGTTGCTGGTGGCCACCATGAACAGGTGCTCGCGGACGTCGATTTCCTGGCCGGGCTGAATTGGCAGCGCGATCATCTCGCCGGGCGCGTCGCGAGAGAAGGCGATATGGCCGGGACCCTGGGCCTGGGTCATGATCAAGGGCATGCCGGCCAGCAAGCGGCTCCATCCGCCGCGCAGAGGCATGGTGGTGATGGCGACCTGGGGATCCTTCCACAGCACCACGTGGTGCGTGAAATAAACGCTGTCTTCGGGTGCGAGTTTCAGGTCCGCCACCGGGACGTACAGTCCTTCAATCTGGCAGAACGAATTTCCGAACTGCAGCTTGGCCATATCCTTACGGCCCGGCAGCTTGGCCCAGCCCGACCGGGCGACGCTTTCCGGCAGGTCAAGCGTGGCGCCGCAGCTCGGACAGCTCGACACAGTTCCATCGGTGATCTCGCCGCACCAGGCGCACTTTACGGTTGGACCGGCGGGTGGCTGAACGCGAGCCGCGTGAGGCGCCGAACGCCTCACCGGTGTGCCGCATCCGGTGCAGAAGCCGGCGGTCTCGGGAATTCCGGCGCCACAAGTTGTGCAGAACATGGCGCGCTCTTCAATCCGTGTGATGATGCACGTACATGGACTGGATGCCCACCCGGCCGGGGCCGGTCATTTTCGCGAAGCTCATGCTGGCGCCGCCAAAAAAGCCCGTTGTCAGCCGCTGCAGCTCTACTTCCATGCCGACGGTGGAATCCTTGTACAGGAAGGCGCCCGGTTCCACCATTATGCTCTCGCCGGCTCGCAACGTGCGCTCGAAAACATTGCCGTAACCGTGCAGGATCAGGAGACCCTGGGTGCCGGAGGTGATGAAGCGATCCATGAACATTCCCTGTCCGCCGAACAATATGTTGGTGAGACCCTTGATGCGGATATAGGAATACTGAATCTGCTGGGAAGCCAGCAGAAACGCATGCTCCCGGACGTCCAGTTCCATGCCGGGATGCAACGGCAGCACCACCAGCTCGCCGGTGGCGTCGCGCGAGAAAGCAATGCGGCCGGGTCCGCTGGCCACGCTGATGATGAACGGCATTCCCGCCAGCGCCCGCTTGATTCCGCCCGACAACTGCATCACGGTCAAGGGGACGCTCTCGTCTTTCCATAACATCACGTGATGTTCGAAAAAGATGGAGTCGCCGCGGGCCAGATTGATTTCAGCTACCGGGACAATCTCGCCTTCCACCTGGCAAGTGCTGGAGCTGAACTGGATCTCGGTCATGTCCTTGATCCGTGGCGCCTCTCGCCAGCCGGATTCGCTCACCAGATTCCGAATATCCAGCGGGGCTCCGCAGGCGTGGCAAGCCAGCGCGGATTTGTCGTTCATGCCCTGGCACCACTGGCATTGAATGCGCTCCAAGGGCTCGACGCCAGGAATAGAGTCCGTCATTGATGACCGTTAGGCGCGGGGTTCCGAGAGCGGAGTAAAGCGGCCGTCGGAATAGAGCAGATAGCGGCGGCCTCGCCAGACGATGGTGTTGCCGTAGAAGCCGGCCATCCAGAATCCGAAGCTCAGCAGATCCTGCAGCGGGAGCAGCAGCCAGCTGGGGTGCGCTTTGAGTACCCGGCCCATGCTCCAGGCCGCGCAGGCGCGCAGTGCGATGGTAGGAATGAGGGCCGGCCACCAGGCTGGGTGCGCGGCCACCAGCAACAAACTCAGGGCCAGCGGGTGTGTGAAGATCTGGCCGATGTAGCCCAGCGGGCGCGAGCGGCGGGTGCTGCGGGCCCAGCGGATGCGGTGGGCGGCATTGGCGCGCAGGTCCTCGCTGCCGATGCGGTGCTCGACGATGGTCTTGGACAAGACCACGCCGAAGCCGGCCTCGGCGGCGAATTTGCCCATCACGAAATCTTCGGCGAGGTAATCCTTGAGGCGGCGGAATCCGCCGATGGCTTCGATGGCCGATTTGCGCGCCGCCACCGTGGGTCCCACGGTGAACTTGACGCCTTCCAGCATGCGTGCCACCAGCAAACCGCCCAGAAACTCGGTGTTCATGCCCTCGGCTTCGAGCGTCGACCACAGGCTGCGGCCGGCCATGGCGCGGTAAGGGCAAGTGGCCACGGCTATGTTCTGGTCCTCAAACTCGGCCGAGATGGACCGCAGGAAACCGCGGCGGACCCGGATGTCGCTATCGCTCATCACCAGCAGGTCATACTTCGTTTCGGCCTGCATGCAATGCAGGCTCCAGACCTTGGCGTTGGAGAAGCGCGGCTCGCCGGTTACAATTAAACGCGAGGGGACCAGGGGAAACTCGCGCTGTAGAGCCTGAAGGATGGGAACGGCTGGGTCTTCCAGTTCGCGGACGGCGAACAAGAGCTCAAACTCAGGGTGATCCTGCTCGAAGAAGCTGCGGAGGTTTGCTTCCAGGCCTTCGTCAGAGCCCGAGAGCGGCTTCAGAACGCTGATGGGATGGCAGCAGCCTTCCGCGCGTGGCTGGGCCACGTAGCGCTGCGCGGCCAGGATCATCAGGGCGCAATAGACCAGCGAACCGAACAGAAATGCGGCCAGGATCGAAACCAACAGGGGCGCGTGCACTATTCGACCGGAATCTTTGCAGCGATGAGCTGCTGGATGTCGGTCAGGAAGTCGTCAACGCGCTTCGAGCCGAGGTCGCCGTGTTTGCGATTGCGCACGGACACGCTGTTATTCTGAGCCTCCCGGTCCCCTGCCACGAGCATGAAGGGAACTTTTTGGAGCTGAGCGTCGCGTATCTTCAAATTCACTTTCTCCTTGCGGTCATCCACCGTTACACGTAACCCGGCTTCCTTCAGGCGGGTTTCGATGGTGCGGGCGTATTCCAAATTACGGTCCGTGATGGGAAGCACTGAGGCTTGGACTGGCGCCAGCCACACGGGAAACGCACCGGCATAGTGTTCGAGCAGAATGCCGAAAAACCGTTCCACTGAGCCATAGAGGGCCCGGTGAACCATCAGGGGCTGGTGTTTCTTGCCGTCCTCCCCGGTATATTCGAGCTCAAACCGCTGCGGCAACGTGAAATCGAATTGCACGGTGGAAAGCTGCCACAAGCGGCCGATGGCGTCCACCAGCTTCATGTCGATCTTGGGTCCGTAGAACGCAGCCTCGTCGGGCATTACCTTTACCTTGATGCCGAGACGGTCCACTGCGTTGCGTAAAGCTTGTTGGGCCAAATCCCATTGATCCTTGGATCCGTCGTATTTCCCGCTGGCTCCGGCGTCCCAGGTGGACAATTCGGCTTCGTATGCGGTGAATCCGAAAGTGGTCAGGACATCGGTGGCGAACTGCAGGCAATTGACCACCTCATCCTCGATCTGTTCGGGTGTGCAGAAAATGTGGGCGTCATCCTGGGTAAATCCGCGAACGCGCAGCAGGCCATGCAAGACGCCGGAGCGCTCATAGCGGTAGACCGTGCCAAGCTCGCCGAGCCGCACGGGAAGGTCGCGATAGCTGTGCGGCGTGTCCTTATAGATCAGAATGTGGCCGGGGCAATTCATGGGCTTTAGCTGGTATTCGGTATCGTCCAGCTCCATGCGCTTGAACATATTTTCGGCGTAAAAATTGAGATGGCCCGACGTGCGCCACAGGTCGGCTTTCATGACGTGCGGCGTGTAGACCAGCGAGTAGCCGCGAGCGAGATACTGATCCCGCATCCAGTCTTCGATAATCTTTCGCACCGCGCCGCCCTTGGGATGGAAGAAGATCAGTCCGGGGCCGGCGGCTTCCTGGATGCTAAACAGATCGAGCTCCTGACCCAACTTGCGATGATCGCGCTTCTTGGCTTCTTCCAGGCGCTCCAGATGCTGTGCCAGATCCTTCTTGCTGAAGAAGGCGGTTCCGGAAATGCGTTGAAGGCGGGCGTTCTTTTCGTTGCCCTTCCAGTAAGCGCCGGAGACGGTGAGCAGCTTGAACGCCTTGATGCGGCCGGAGGAGGGAACGTGCGGGCCGCGGCAGAAATCGATGAATCCGGGGCCCAGCGTGTATTCGGTAAAGATGTCGCCGGCCTTTTCCTCGATCAGCTCGGCCTTCATCCAGTCGTCGGCGTATTTTTGAAGGCCGTCGGACTTGGCCGTCAGTTTGCGGTCAAAAGGGAGGTCCTGGCCTTGCAGCTCCCACATGCGCGCCTCAATCTTCTCGAGATCCTCGGGGGTAAAGGGGGTCTCGCGCTGCATGTCATAGTAGAAGCCATTATCGGTGGGCGGGCCGACGCCGAGCCGGGTTTCGGGGAACAGCTCGAGGACCGCGGCAGCGAGCAGATGGGCCGTGGAATGGCGATAGACCTCGAGCGCCTCGGGGTTCTTGCTGGTCAATATCTGCACCGTTGCGTCGGATTCCAGGGGGCGCGTGAGGTCGTACAGGTCTCCGTTAACGCGCGCCACCACGGCGTCGTCGGCGAGACGAGGACTGATGGAACGTGCGATGTCGATGGGCCGGGCTCCGGGCGGGACGGTTTGCTGGCTGCCATCCGGCAAAGTGACGGTGATACTCATGAATTTTCAGGTTAACAGGTGAGGAGCAGCGGGCGAAAGCTGGGGTGGACGATGCATCCGAGCCGGCAATGCGGTGTTAGGATGGAGAAAGGATGCCTGCGACTACCGAAGCGGGTGTGTTTGACGAATCGGCACTGGTAGCCAAGGCTCGCGAGGGCGATACCGGGGCCTTCAACGAGCTGGTAAGCGGCTACGAGCGGAAGATCTTCCGGCTGGCCAAACACATCACTCAAAACGACGAAGATGCGGAGGACGTGCTCCAAGAGACGTTCCTGAAGGCCTATGAGCACCTGAAGGATTTTCAGGGGCAATCTAAGTTTTATACGTGGATCGTAAGGATCGCGGTGAACGAGAGTCTGATGAAGCTGCGAAAGCGGAAGTCGGACCGGACGGTGCCGCTGGATGAGCCCGTCGACACCGGCGAAGACACGGTGGTCCGGGAGATCGCCGTTTGGGAGGAGAATCCCGAACAACAATACTCGCGCGAGGAGCTCGGGCGGATTCTGGACGAGGCGGTGGATACTCTGCGTCCAGCTTTTCGCACCGTTTTCGTACTGAGAGACATCGAAGAACTGAGCACGGAAGAAACCGCGGAATCCTTGGGGATTTCAGTACCCGCGGTGAAGAGCCGGCTGCTCCGGGCGCGGCTGCAACTGCGGGAGAAGCTGACCCGTTTTTTCAAGCGGAAAGGGGACGACGTCTTTGCTTACCTGTAAGGAATTCCTCCAGGAACTGAACGACTATCTGGACGAGAAGATCGACGTCCAAACGCGGCTGCGCCTGGAAGCGCACATCACCGAATGCCCTAACTGCTTCGTGATCTGCGACACCACCAAGAAGACCATTCAGGTGTACAAGGGCATGCAACCCCAATCCCTCCCGGAAGACGTCCACTCCCGGCTCTTGGTCGCACTGGAAAAGAGAATCGCCGCCAAGGGCAAGTGTTGAACCCCGCCTCATAACTCCCGGCTTTATCCCCTCCACTTTTAAATCCACCACCTCTCACTTCGCTGATTACTGGATCGCTAGCGTGGCTGTGTCCATAATGCTGCCCGGCATGGCGATGGTGACCGGGACATAATCGCCCGGCGTCACGCTTTGGGGGATCTGGAAGTTCACCTGATAGAGACCCGCGAAGCCGGGGGCAATGCCGGAAAATACCACGGTCACGGGCTGTCCTCCCACGCTTACGATGGGAACCGCGACGGTGGTGTAGAGGGGAACGCCATTCGCGGGGGCAACTTGACCCGTTCCGAGAGGGGTTCCATTGGGGTCGCTGTTGGGCGTGGCGAGGCCGAGGCCGGTGGTGTAGAGCTGCACGAAATCTCCACGCTTGGCCGGCTGTCCGCAGGCCGACGCGACGCTGCGTCCGGAGCAGGACGGCAGACCGAGCGTTTGGGCCAGCGAAGCGGGCAATATATACCATGCCGTGTTTGCGAGCAGAGCGGCGGCAATGTGATGCGACGCGTTGCTAGGGTCGGGCACCGCGAATATACCTGGTCCGGCGGCTCCGGCGCTCTGAAATTTCGCCTTGGAAGGGCCATTCTGATTCTGCACTACGATCGCGATAGGGTGGACGGTTTCCTGGGTTAGCAGCTGCGCGGGCGCCAGCACGTTGATTTGCCCCGCCGAGGCGATCAGATGAAAAATGGGCGCCGGCTGACCGTTGAACAGAACCGAGATCCCGTTGACCTGCGTGCTGGGAAATGCCGAGAGATTGTCCTGGGTTCCGAAACCGGATCCAAACACCGACACGAAAGAACCGGGAACGATCAAGGTGGTGCTGGAGAAACTCGCGCCGTTTACCGCGGCCGTCACTACCGGTGGGTTGGGCAACGCCGAGGTTCCGATGAACAATGTTTGGGTATTACTGTTTACACCGCCGATGGACACGATTACGGGCGCTGGTCCGTTCGGGAGGCCCGAGGGCACGACGAAGGACACCTGGTAATCAAGCGATGGAGAAATTCCATTGATCGGATAGCGTCCCGCGAACTTCACTTGCGGTGAAGGCTGGCCGCCGACGGTGACCGTGACGGGGCTAGCCGTGGGAGTAAAATCGGTGACTCCTGCTCCGGTGGGTACCGTGGGGCTGGTTGCGCCGAGTCCGGTCATGAAGGTGGTTATGGTTTCGCCGGGCGCCGCGGGCGCGGTGGGCGTCGCGGAGACGCCGCTGGTGTGAAGAAAGGTAAAGAACGGATCGAGCGACATCACAGGATCGAGAGGGACCACGGTGACCGAGAACGGCGCGATTGCGGCGCCGCGGTAGGAGACGACTACGTTCGCGGCGCCGGCCGAGATTTCGGTGGGGACTTGGACGTCAATCTCAAAACAGCGGTTGATTTTGCCGTCATTGGCAACGAATGTGATGTAGGCTGATACGCCACCGAAAGTGACTGCGAAATCGGAACGGCTGCCGGTTGGGAAGGAACCGTATATGGACGCTCCTCCGCCCGGGGCCACGCGCGGCTGCGCCAGGCCGTCGACCACCGAGGCGACGGCACTCGCCTGGCTCCAGGCGAGCGGGACGAAGCTAAAAGCAATGATTGGTAGAATGGCGAGTTTCAAAGGTGTGCTCCGGATGGGGTTGCATTGATCATAGCAGCGGTGACGAAGGAGAAGCCGAAACTCTCGTTAAGCGAGGCGCGGCGCATTGCGCTGGCGGCGCAGGGATTCGATCGTGCGCGACCAGGCGGTGCGGTGACGGCGCGGCATATGCGGCGCACGATTCATCAGATGGGACTGCTGCAAATCGATTACGTCAACGTAGTGGTGCCGTCGCAATATCAGGTTTTGTATTCGCGGCTGGGCCCCTATGAACGGTCGCGGCTGGACGATCTGGTGTATCGCGGTGGGGAATTCACCGAGCAGTGGGCGCATGAGGCGTCGATTGTGCCGCTGGAGACATGGCCGCTGCTGCGGCATCGCATGGAGCAGCACCGGGTGCGGCCCTACAATTTCGCGCCGTTCCTCGATCAGCACAGCGACTACGTCGATTGGGTGCTCGATCAGGTGCGGGCGCGAGGTCCACTGGCGGCCGATGACCTTCAGTCTCCGGAAGGTGCCGGGGAGTGGCTGGCGGAATCGTGGTACGGAAGCGTGCCCAGGGCGGTTCTGGAGGCGCATTTCGGGCGCGGCCTGCTGGCGGTGGCCGACCGGCGATCGAATTTCTCGCGAGTATTCGATCTGGTGGAACGGCTGATTCCAGCGGACCAGCATGAACGCAAGGTGGAGCGCGAGGACGCGCAACGCGAATTGCTGAGGCTCTCGGCGCGCGCATGTGGCGTGGCCACCGCGGCCGATCTCGCTGATTATTTTCGTATGCCGGTTCGCGACGCGCATCCGCGAATCGCCGAACTGTTGGAGGCGGGCGATCTGCGCGAAGTGCTCGTGGAGGGTTGGCGCGAGAGGGCTTTCCTGTTTCGCGGGGTGAAAGCCCCGGCGCGGATTGACGCCGCGGCGCTGCTGTCGCCGTTTGATCCGGTGGTTTGGTACCGGAAGCGTACCGCGCGGCTGTTCGGGTTTGATTTTCGGTTTGAGATTTTTCTGCCCGCGGAGAAGCGGAAATGGGGGTGCTACGTGCTTCCGTTCCTGCTGGGGGACAAGCTGGTGGCGCGCGTGGATTTGAAGGCGGACCGGGCGCGCGGACGGCTGCTGGTGCTGGGTGCATATCTGGAGGAGGGTCAAGACGCTGGAGAGGTGGCGGCGGCG
>JALYHQ010000119.1 GCA_030776455.1 Acidobacteriota bacterium
GCTGTTGATAGACTATGGATCGCACGACCGTATCGAAGGTCGGATCGCGATGCTCGATGCGGAAAGGACCCACGCGCTCCAGCAGCGCCCGCAAGACCGGATCGGCTTTCTTTAGATGAAGGATGGCTTTTCGCATTGGAACTGAAAAGTATGCCCGCGCATCTACCAATAATATAAGCCTATGCGTGCCGTTGCCCTAACTCTCAGTCTGGCTGTTGTACTGACCACAGCTATCCTCTTCGCCCAAAAGCCCGCGGCGCCGCCGCCTCCGGTGGAGGATGCGGCTACCATCAAGGTAGACGTCGACCTGGTGAACGTACTTTTTTCGGTCCGCGATAAGCGGAACGGATTGATAGCCAATCTAACAAAAGACGATTTCACCATCTTCGAGGACGGCAAGCAGCAGGACATCAAGTTCTTCAGCCGCGAAACGGACCTGCCGCTTACGATCGGCCTGCTGATTGACATCAGCGCGAGCCAGCAGAACCTGATCGCGATTGAGCAGAACGCCGCGTCGCAGTTCTTCTCGCAGGTGCTGCGTCCCAAGGATCTGGCGTTTCTGATCAGCTTTGGCCCCGACGCGGAGCTGCTTCAGGACTACACCAACTCCGCCAAACTTTTGCGAGCCGGGCTCAAGGACCTTAAGGTGGACACGGATTCAAGCTATGCCGCGATGCATCCCGGTCCGGTGCCCACTATCTACAATCCGCGGGGAACCGTGCTGTACGATGCGGTCTACCTGGCCGCGGCGGACCAGTTGAAGGGGCAGGTGGGACGCAAGGCGCTGGTGCTGATCACCGACGGTGAAGATCAGGGCAGCCGGTATAAGATCGAGCAAGCGATTGCGGCCGCTCAGAAAGCCGACGCGATAATTTACTCCATCTATTACGTTGATCGCATGTTTTACGCCCGCGGCACCGGAGGCTTCGGATTAGGGGTCAGCGACGGCGCCCTGCGGAGGATGTCGGACGACACCGGCGGCCGCGTTTATCGCGTGAATGAAAAGAACAACACGCTGATGGACATCTTCAAACAGCTGCAGGAAGAGATGCGTAGCCAGTACGTGATCGGGTACAGCCCCAGCAATTCGGTGAAGGACGGCAAGTTCCGTAAACTGGACATCCACGCGAGCAATAAGGATTACAAAGTCCAGGCCCGCAAAGGCTACTTCGCCACGGCCCACAGCGAGTAATTACTGCAGTTCGGCGCCAGACAGCGAAAACGTAACGTCGATCTGAGTAACCACCTCTACCGGTTCGCCATTGAGTAAGGTCGGCTTATAAATCCATTGCACTACCGCCAGCCGGGCGGATTCCACCAGGAGAGGATGGCCGCTGACGAGTTGCAAGTTCAAAATGCCGCCATCGCGTCCGATGATTGCGGTGAATCGGACTGTCCCTTGGATGCGCGCTTGCTTGGCGAGGGGCGGATAAGCCGGATCCACTTTGCGGATCAGATTGAAGTGCTGAACGTTGCCTGCTACCCTGATCCGGGCCTGGGTATTTTGTGCAGACTGGCCGTTTGGCGGCGGCATTTGCGCGGCGCCTACCCCACCGATCATCGCCGGATACGATACCGGGCGGGGGGGCGGCGGCGGTGGAGGAGGCGGTGCTTGCGCCGGGAGAACATCTCCGAGAACTCCAACGGGAGTGTCGCGGGAAACGGTCTTATTCTCCCTCGTCGCTAGCGCATTCCGGATCCACCGATCAGCCGCCTCAATCTCTTGGCGATAGTGTTCTGGCGAATCCGCCAGATCGGCGCGGGAGCGGATCATGAGGTTCAGGTACGACATCGCGTCGACGTAAGCGGGGTCGATATCGAGCGCTTTCCGGAGCCGAGAAATTCCGTCTTCTATCAGCGCGCCATGCTTTTTCAGCAAAGCCTGGCGGAGTGCGGGATCCCTCAATGGCCCCGGTTCGTCGGGCCGCAGTCCCAGTTGTGCGCGGGCTCGTATAATCTCCGGGTACGATTTGAGCCACTCGATGGCGCCGATAGCATACAACGCTTCCTTGTTCCGGGGGGCGAACGTCAGGATTTTCTCATTCCAGGCAATCGACTCATCCAGCTTTCGATCCTTTTGCTCCGTGTCCTGGATGCTGAAGGCCTCTTGATAACTCAAGGAAGCGAGAGACTGAAGAGCCGTCAGGTTAACCGGATCGATTCGCAGGACCAAATCGAATTCGGAGGCGGCTGCGCGGGCGAACTCGACATTCTCAGCCGAGGGCGCGCCCGGGATGTACTGCACCATAAAGGCGGTAGCCAGGTACAGGTGAGGAGTTAGTTCGTTCGGATTTAGATCGACCGCAAGCCGGAACGCTTCCACGGCTTCCTGATACCTGGCAGCCTTATAGGCTTGAATACCCTTTTGGAGCCAAGCAGGCCCATCGAGGGGGTTGCCTCTGGTTTGGGCGAGCAGGGGCATCAACATAAAGCAGAGAATGGAAACAGGCAGACGCATAAATTCCCTCCCTGGACTTTATTTTAGACGGAACTTAAGGGCCGCCAATCGCGTATCCTGACCACAAGAGGTGAAGATGACCCGATTGCTGCGTTTTGTGCCGATTCTTGCTGCTTTAGCGCTCCTCACCGCCTGCGAGGACTTTGTCGGCGGCGATTGGGGCAATTCGGAACGCTTCAAAGACGATTTTCATTACTCCTATCCGCTGAAGTCCGGAGGGAGCCTGTCGGTGGAGAATTTCAATGGGTCCATCGAGATTTTGGGGTGGGACCAGGATAAGGTGGAGATCAACGGGACCAAGTTCGCCAGCTCCAGATCATTGCTGGATTCTCTCAAAGTGGAAACCTCGGCCGGCCCCGACTCCGTCCGCATCCACAGCTCGCGGCCGGATTGGACGCGAGGCAGTCTAGGCGTCCGGTACACCATTCGCGTTCCCAGGAAAGTGCGCCTCGATACGATCGAGAGCACCAACGGCGCGATTCGGATCGAAGACGTCGATGGAGTGGCCCGGCTGCGGTCCACCAATGGACACATCCGTTCCTTGCATCAGCGCGGCGAACTGGACGCACGCACCACGAATGGCGGTATCGAGATCGAGGGTCTGGAAGGCAACGCCAGCGTGCATACCAGCAATGGGACCATCCGGGCCGAAGTGCGCCACGGGAATTTCGAAGCAACCACCTCGAACGGCGGGATTCACGCACGGCTTATCGACCCTCCGGGGGACCGTCCGGTGAAGGCGGGCACTTCGAACGGGCACGTCGAGTTGGAACTGCAAGGCTCGAGGCTTCCCGATGTGCGGGCATCGAGCAGCAACTCGGGCATCGTGATACGGCTCCCGGAGTCGGCGTCCGCCCGGGTTCAGGCAACAACTACGCATGGTTCGGTGTCCAGCGACTTCGATTCGTTGCGATCGAGAGGCGATGGCCGCCACCGCGAGCATGAGTTGGATGGCACTATCGGCGGCGGAGGCCCGCTGATCGACATTTCGACGACAAATGGATCGGTGAAGATTCTGAAGATGTAGTGGCCAGCGCGCGCTGCCCTTGTATTGGCCGCGGAATTGTGGTACAGTCGAGGGGTATTTGACAGTCCCGCCTAATCAAGGCAAAAGTTCGCATCGTCCGGTTCACTGCCCTTCGTTCGATCCTGCCCCGTTTAGCTGCTCTGCAAATCAGAAGGAAACTTAAATGAAAAACATCTTTGTAGGAAACCTCAGCTTCGGTGCAACCGAAGAAAAGGTTCGATCCTTGTTTGAACCATTCGGCGCAATCGACCGCGTGAGCATTGTAACCGACCGCGACACTGGACAGGCCCGAGGCTTCGGGTTCGTCGAGATGAGCAATAACGCCGAAGGCGACCGCGCCATTGCGGCCCTGAACGGCACCGAGCTTGACGGCCGGGCCCTCAACGTAAACGAAGCCCGCCCGAAAGAGAGCGGCGGCGGCGGCGGATACCGCGGTAAGAGCGGTGGCGGCGGCCAACGTCAGAACAACCGCTGGTAAGTCAGCAATCCAGTTTTAACGAAGGGACGGCGAGTTGCCGTCCCTTTTTGTATTTTGCAGCAAATCGGCTGCGGCTTGTGTGTAGCCGGTGAAAAGGATCGATCGGATGCCCAGGCTACGGGCAGCCACCACGTTCTCTTCGCGGTCATCCAGAAACACCGCTTCCTTCGCCTCCACTCCCAAACCCTCCAGACAATGCCGGTAGATTCGCGGATCGGGCTTAGTCATCCGCACATCGCACGAGTACGTGGAATGGTCCATCGCCGGCAGCCAGGGACAATTGCCGAGATACTCACGCAGGGGGAGCGGCATGTTCGACAGGATCGCGGTCCGTATTCCATCGCTACGCAAGGATTCGGCCCACTGGGTCATGACCAGGTCGGGGTGCGTCCAGCTCTGGTTGTCCAGCGCGACGAGGCTGTCGATTTGCGCGCTGGAGATCTCGCGGTCCGCATCTCGAGCTACCTGTTTCCAATATGATTCCCGGTCGAGATCCGATCGATCATAGGGCAGCCGGTAGCGCCAGTAAATAGCGTCGAAGGCAGCGGGTTCCACGCCCAGCACCGCCGCCATGGCGTCTAAATCGGAGCGTTGCTGGGGCAAACACAGCACGTTTCCGTAGTCAAAGATAATTGCAGTCATTTGCTAAATGGTGTAAATCTGTTCTCTACAACAGATTACCCGAGGTGCGTCCCCCATGAAACACTTGGCCTCCGCCAGTAGTCCACAAATTGATAACGGGTAGCAGCCCGTTCAAGGAGGTTTATGCAAGCACGACAGTACTTTACGGCCCTTACGCTGGCCGCTGCATTTTTCGCGGGCCCCGTGGCGACGTTTGCCCAGGATCCGAAACCCGATAACACGAAGGTGAACAAGCGTGACCGGGACAAATCCGAAGCGACTGCGGATCAGCAGAAGGAAAACAAGAGCGACCGTGTGCTGGCGAAGAACATCCGCCGAGCCATCATGGACGACAAGTCACTCTCGACCTACGCGCACAACATCAAAATCATCGCCCAGAACGGGACCGTCACATTGAAGGGCCCGGTTCACACCGACGAAGAGAAGCGGGCGATTGAAGCCAAGGCCTCCGAAATCGCCGGCGCCGGAAACGTTCACAACGAGATTTCCGTCAAGGGCGACCACGAAGCCGATCGCGATAAGAAGTAAACGAGCACGACCACTAAAAGGAGAAATCATACTATGGCAGGCAAGAACACATCGGTATTTGGAATCTATCCCGACCGTATGTCGGTCGAGAATGGAGTAGACGCTTTGAAGATGGACGGTTTCCGCAACACGGACATCTCCGTGCTGCTACCGGACAACGTGGGCACCAAGGATTTCGCCCACGAGAAGAACACCAAGGCTCCTGAAGGCGCCGCGACTGGCGCAGGATCGGGCGCGGTGATCGGTGGAACGCTGGGCTGGCTGGCGGGCATCGGCGCATTGGCCATTCCGGGTCTTGGACCCTTCATTGCGGCGGGTCCCATCATGGGCATGCTGGCTGGCTTGGGCGCCGGCGGAGCCGTTGGCGGGATAGTGGGCAGCCTGGTCGGCCTCGGAATCCCAGAGTACGAAGCCAAGCGCTACGAAGGGCGCATCAAGGACGGCGGCATTCTGCTCTCTGTGCATTGCGACAAGTCCGACTGGGTGAAGAAGGCTGAGGAAGTTCTGAAGCGCACCGGCGCCCAGGACATCGCGTCTTCCGGTGAAGCGAGCGCCGACTACGCGAAGAGCGATCGTCCGGCGCCGCGCAGTACCACGACCAATCGGTATTGAAGACGTTTGCGGGGGGACAGGCCAGAGGCCTGTCCTACCCGGACACGGTACTATAGCGGTATGGTTCGATTCTTACTGGGTTTTTGTGCGGTTACTGGTCTAGCGTTCGCGGCCGATGACGCTGCGCGCGGAAAGTATCTTGTTGAGGAAGTTGGCAAGTGCCAGGATTGCCATACGCCTCGCTTGGCTGACGGCAATCTGGACAAAACGAAATGGCTGCAGGGCGCCGATCTGGACTTCCAACCCATTAAAGAAGTAAAAGGGTGGCATAAGACTTCGCCCAATCTCACGCCTGCCGGCAAACTTTGGGCTCGCTGGGGTGAAGCAGGATTGATCAAGTTCATGGAAACGGGTGCTGGGCCGAAAGGGAACCCCGCCGATCCCCCTATGCCGGCATACAAGTTGACGCACGCGGACGCGGAAGCCGTGGTCGCGTATTTGAAAACTCTGAAGTAAGTGCGATTGCTAGGGCTGGCGCTCGTGCTCGCCTCACCGCTCGCCGCGCAGCGGGCCGCAGACGTGATGGTGGTGGTGAATGATTCGTCACCGCTTTCCCGCTCCATCGCGGAATATTATGTCCTGCGGCGTTCTATCCCGCTGGCCAACATCTGCCGCATCATCGCCCCCATCGCCGATGACATCGCGCGGCCCGATTATGACCGTGCGATTGCGGCGCCCATCGCCGCCTGTCTCCGCTCCAAGAATCTGGTGGAGCGCGTCCTCTACATTGTGCTGACGGCGGGCGTCCCGCTGCGGGTCGGTGGAACCCCGGGCCTCACGGCTCTGAATAACGACGCCGCAGCGGTGGATTCCGAACTGGCCCTGCTCTACTCGGATCTGCACGGGACGCCTCACCCGCTTCGAGGTCCGCTCAACAATCCATTCTTCGGAAAGAAGACCGCGGTTTTTCGCCATCCCGATTTTCCCATTTACCTGGTGACGCGCCTGGCGGGGTTCGATTTCGCGGACGTGCGGGCGATGATTGACCGGTCGCTCGCGGCGCGCAACCAGGGCAAATTCGTGATTGACTTGAAGTCGGACGACGATGCGCAAGGGAATGACTGGCTTCGAGACGCTGCCCTGAAGCTGCCGGCGGAGCGCGTGATCCTGGACACCTCGACGAAGGTGCTGACCAACCTGACCGGGGTGATCGGATACGCGTCCTGGGGCTCCAATGATCCGAACCGCAGAGAGCGGCATCTGGGTTTCAAGTACAACCCCGGTGCGATCGTCACCGAGTTCGTATCGACGAATGGCCGCACGTTCGCGCGTCCGCCGGATTCCTGGACGCTGGGGAATTGGAACGATCAAGGAACGTGGTTCGCGGGCTCACCACAAACGCTAACAGCCGATTACATTCATGACGGCGCAACGGGAGCATCGGGGCATGTGCTGGAACCCTATCTGAACCTGAACCCGCGGCCGGACGTGCTGCTGCCGGCATATTACGGGGGGCGCAACCTGGCTGAGAGTTACTACTTATCTCTGCCGGCGCTGAGCTGGACCAATATCGTAGTGGGAGACCCGCTATGCACTTTGGGCAAGCCCTAAGAGCGCGGTTTTCCGTCTACTTCGATGCCGCTATTTCGGTCGGTTGAGCGGCCTCTTCCACGGTTATGAAGACCGGCTGCTCGAGCACTTGCGACTTACGCCCGGTGGTCTTCACCACGAGTTGTAGCCGGCCCGGCTTCACGGAGGGCGGGATACGGAACTTGATCCAATTCTCGGACTGTTCCAGGACTTTGACCTTCATGTCGAGGGTCTGGTCCGACAGGTAGACTTCTTCGACTCTATCCTTGTCGAGATGGATTCCGTTGACGCGGAGCACGGATCCGATCTTGCCGCCGCCTGGATCTACATTGTTCATTTGGGGGACCTGAGCGCTCAAAGGCGCGAGGCCGAAAATCAGCAGCGATACCGAAAACGTAAGGATCGTCTTCATGTTAGTACTCTCTGTACAGGACTTTATTCCTGTTGGCTCACTGGAGCAATGGAACAAGAGTCCTATTTTGGATAAGTGAAATTACTGAGGGGCTTACCAGGCCGCGACCTTATCTTTCGACGGCTAGATGCAGGCCCTTATGGATGGCGTAGAGTGCGAGCTCCAGCCGGTCTGAAACGCCGAGCTTGTCGAAGATGTTGTGGAGATGGTTCTTTACGGTCTGTTCGCTGATGAACATCTTCTCGGCCATTTCCTTATTCTTGTAGCCTTGGGCGACGAGTTGAACGATTTCGCGTTCACGGGTGCTGAGGGGGGAGCGCTCGCGCGACTTGCTGCCGCCCGCCGAGGCGGCTTCGCTGCCCGGTCCCGCGAATTGGCGCATCACTGCCGCCGTGGTGTGCGAATCCAGCCAGATTTCTCCGCCATGCACCTTGCGGATACTCTTGACGATGAGGTCCGGCGCGGTCTGCTTCAAGACGATGCCCGAGCAGCCCAGCTTCATGGCCTGTACGAATTCGTTCTTATCTTCCGATGCCGTGAGGACAATGACGCGAGTGCGCCGGGTGGACTGCATCAGGGACTGCAGTGCGGACAAGCCATCCAGGTTGGGCATCCGCAGATCCAGCAAGAGGATGTCAGGGTCTAACTCATGGACCTTGTCCAGTACTTCGCAGCCGTCGGAGGCCTCACCCACCACCTCGACGTCTTCTTCGAGCGTGAGCAACTTCCTGAGGCCATCCCGGACGATGGGATGGTCGTCGGCGATCAACACACGGATGATTCCCTTTCGGGGCGAGGTTAGATTCGCGCGTGCGTCGCTGCCTTCTGTAGTCACAAGAGCTTCGTTCATATCCCCTTATCGGCCGTTGGAAGCTCGATTCTACAGGGGTACTGGTACGAGGTCAATTTGAGGTTGCCCTTAGAAATCAATAACGAATTTCCTTAGTCCCACCGTAGGGCGAGCCCGTGTCCGGGCGTCCTCGTATACACTGAAACAGATGCGCACGCTGTTCTGTCTGCCTTTGTTGGCGGTTGCGATGCTGGCCGCGGTCCCTACCGGACCCGATATCGGCAAGCCCATGCCGGGGTTTGAGGCCCAGGATCAGGACGGCAAGACCCACACTCTGCGCAGTCTCCTCGGCCCCAAAGGCGCTGTCATTCTCTTTTACAGATCGGCCGACTGGTGACCATTCTGTAAGGCCCAACTGGTCGAGTTGGAACGCAACCGTGATGAATACCGCAAGCTGGGGATGGGCATCGCCGCCATCAGTTATGACAGCGTGGCCATCTTGCACGATTTCGCCGAACGCAAAGGCATTCACTATCCGCTGCTCTCGGACCCCAAATCGGAAATCATCCGGTCGCTCGGGATCCTGAACGAATCGGTACCCAAGGACAACATGGTGTATGGCGTTCCCTATCCTGGTTCTTACCTGCTGGACGCCCAAGGGGTCATCACGGCCAAGTATTTCGAGGACGACTATCGCCAGCGCTACACCTCAGCCGACATCCTGGTGCGGCAGTTCGGCGTGATCCCGGCCGGCGCCGGCGAGATAGCTGAGGGCAAGCAGCTTACCGCCACGGCTACCGGCAGTAACTCGATTGTCGATGCGGGCCAGCGCGTTTCCTTGATCCTGGAGATCGACTTGGAGCCTAAGATGCACGTATACGCGCCGGCGGTGAAAGGGTACATCCCCATCGAGTGGACTCTGAAGGACTCCGAAGCCTGGATCGCGCATGAGGTGCAATTCCCCGAGCCGAAGATCCTGTTCTTGAAAGCCATTAACGAGAAGGTTCCGGTATATGCCGGCAAGGTGCGTCTGACGCGCGAGATCACTATTGCGTCGGACGCGAAGCTGAAGCCGGTTTTGAACGCCTCTGGCCAGCTCACGGTAGAGGGAACGCTGCGCTACCAGGCCTGCGACGATCACCTGTGTTACATCCCGCAAACGCTGCCGGTGAAATGGATCTTCCAATACGAAGCTTTCGACCGCCAGCGCGCCCCGGCCGCCATCCAGCACAAGTAGGCCGGCCCTTGGGTATAATCCCGCTGTGAACGATACAACCGAACGACGTGGCTTTCTTAGACGGCTGTTGGCCGGAGCGGGCGTTGCCGCCGCTGTCCCGGCGGCGCAGGCTCAACCTCAGGCGGGCGCTCCAGCCGCTTTGCCGCCTTACGCTCGAGCCCGCGATTATCGCTCCCTAAAGCAATCCAGCTTCGACCCCACGGGCGGCAATCGCGATTTCTGGGCGATCCCCGCCGGCGCAACCCGCGAGGTGTTCCGCGCCGACGGCCCGGGAGTAATCACGCACATCTGGTTTACTATTGCGGCGCGCAGTACCTACCATCTCAAGGAAATAGTGCTGCGTGGATACTGGGACGGCAACGCTAAGCCCAGCGTGGAAGCACCGATAGGGGATTTCTTTGGCCTTAACGTTGGGCAGTATGCGATTTACGAATCGGCGTACCTGGCTTGTTCGCCCGGGAAGTCGCTGAACTGCTACTTCGCGATGCCGTACCGGAAATCCGCGCGGTTCACCGTTACCAATGAAGGCAAGCAGGACATCGGGGCGTTCTATTCGAATATCGATTATCAGACTGTTCCGTCATTGCCATCCGATGCGCTCTACTTTCACGCGCAGTACCGCCAAGCGGCGCCGTGCGTCCCGACCACAGGCGATGCGGCCAAACTGAACCTGGATGGACGCCTGAACTATGTCTATTGCGAGGCGCGAGGGCGGGGGCATCTGATGGGAGTGACGCTGGGAGTGGTCCAGAATGCGGAGGGCTGGTGGGGCGAGGGCGACGAAATGATTTTTGTGGATGACGAGTCGAAGCCGCTTATCACGGGAACCGGCTCGGAGGATTATTTCTTGGGAAGCTGGGATTTCGGCGGCCGTGACGGCGCCATGCCGTTCGGGCATCGCCTGTACGGGGCCCCCTTGATCACGGGCGCTGAACGGACCGGCGGCCGCTATTGCTGTTACCGCTGGCATGGGGACAATCCGGTGACGTTCCAGCGCTACCTCAAACACACCATGGAGCACGGCCATGCCAATGATCGCGCGGACAATTTCTACTCGGTGGCGTATTGGTATCAGGCCGGCGTGTTTACCGATTTTCCGGAGCTGCCCGCCGTGGACGCGCGCATCCCCAAGGTCTTCAGCCGGTAGGGTACAAAGGAAGCATGGCATTCAAGGGGCTGGTGCTTGAGCAAAATGACGGAACCACCACGGCATCCGTGCGCGAAATTTCCATTGGAGAACTGCCTGCCGGCGACGTTCTGGTTAAGGTGGCGTACTCATCGTTGAATTACAAGGACGGCCTCGCGGTGACCGGGCGCGGCAAGGTGATCCGGCAGTTCCCGATGGTGCCCGGGATTGATCTCGCCGGGGTGGTGGAACAATCGTCCTCAAGCGCCTTTCAGCCGGGCGATGCGGTGGTAGCCACGGGATGGGGCCTAGGCGAGCAACATTGGGGCGGCTACGCGCAGTACGCGCGAGTAAACGCTGGATGGCTGGTGCCGCTGCCGGCTGGATTCAGCCTGGAACAGTCCATGGCCATCGGTACGGCCGGCTTCACGGCGATGCTCTGCCTGATGGCGCTCGAAGAACATGGCCTGACGCCGGCCGCATCGAAGCCGGTGGTGGTTTCGGGCGCCGCGGGTGGAGTCGGAAGCGTCGCTGTGGCGTTGCTTGCATCGCGAGGCTACAAGGTGACCGCGATCACCGGCCGAAAAGAAGCGCACGATTATCTTCGATCGTTAGGGGCTGCGGAAATCCTGGATCGCGCCGAGGTGGGTACCGGATCCACCAAGCCGCTCGAAAAAGAGCGCTGGTCCGGTGCGGTGGATACCGTTGGAGGCGAAATGCTGGCGAGCATTCTGCGGACCCTGTCCTATGGCGCGAGCGCTGCGGCCTGCGGCCTGGCTGGTGGCGGCAACTTGCCCACCAGCGTCTTTCCGTTCATCCTGCGCAATGTAAGTCTCCTGGGCATCGATTCGGTGATGTGTCCGGCCGAACGCCGCCGGGCCGCCTGGGCGCGGCTAGCATCCGAGCTTCAGGCGGACAAGCTGGCTTTTATGACCCAGGTGGTCCCGCTGGGCGACATTCCAGCCTGGAGCGTGCGGATTCTCGACGGCCAAGTGCGCGGACGCGTGGTGGTGGACGTCAGCCCATGACACCCATTCGTGCTCTGTTGACGCTGGCCCTGTTCGGATTCAGCATTCAGGCGGCCGGACTCGAGATCTCGCGTCCAGCGCGTCCGTGGGAGTTCCTCGACGCTACCGGACCGAAGTCGGCATGGCTGGGACACGAGGATGGGACGCTCGAAGCTTACGTCTGGCCGCTGAAGATCGTCAAGAATCTGCGTTTACGTTTCCGCAGCGGGGAGCGATTGATTCCCGGAGCAAGCGTCGCCCGGCGCATCATTTCGCGGCCCGGATCGTACACCATTATTTACAGCGGCGACGATTTCGAAGTGCGCGAGACGCTGGTGGCGCCTCAGGCCGAACCTGGTGCGATCATCTGGATCGAGGCGCGGACACAGCATCCGCTGCGGGTCGACGTGGAATTCACTCGTGACTTTCAGTTTCTGTGGCCGGCGTCCATCGGCACTTCGTATGCCGAGTGGGACGGGGAATCGCATGCGTTTCGATTCGGCGCCGACGGGCATCCCTTTGCGGCCTGGCTGGGATCGCCGCAAGCCGATCTGCTGGAGCGCGAGTACGCGACCAACTATTCAGCGGAAATCGGGAATGCATTCACACTTGGCACTATTGAAGGGCACGGCGAACGAGTGATCGCCTTCGCGAGCTCGGTTCAGTCGCGCGTGCAAGCGCTGGCGTCCTACCGCAGGCTCTCGCAGAATCCGCGTGACTGGATGCGCAAGACGGAGGACTATTACGAGGACTATCTGAGGCGCACCGTGCAGCTGGATCTGCCGGACCGCCGCCTGCGGGATGCATACGACTGGTCGCGGCTGAGCATGGCCAAAGGCCTGGTGCAGAATCCTCAGCTGGGCGAGGGTCTGGTGGCGGGCTACGGGCCCTCCAAGGACGTTTACCGCCCGGGCTTTGCGTGGTTTTTCGGACGCGACACATTCTGGACCACGTTCGCGCTGACTTCCGCGGGTGATTTTGAAACGGCGCGCAAGGGGATCGATTTCATCTCACGCTTTCAGCGCGAGGATGGGAAGATACCGCACGAGATAGCGCAGAGTGCGGCCATGCTGCGCTGGTTTCAGGATTTCCCCTACGGATTCGCTTCCGGGGATGCCACGCCGCTGTTCGTGATTGCGGTGCGCAATTACGTGGAGGCAGCCGGCGACGCGGCATTCGCACGCAAGCACTGGCCGGGATTGAACAAGGCTTTCGCGTTCATGCGTGCGAACTCGGACAAGTACGGGCTGCCGAAGAACCTCGGGGTCGGGCACGGGTGGGTGGAGGGCGGGCCGCTGTTGCCCGTGGACATCGAATACTATCAGGCCGGCTGCTTCGTGGAAGCGCTGCGGTCCATGTCGATACTGGCGCGCGCGGCGGGCGAGGCGGATCGCGGTACCGCTTTCGAACGCGAGTACGAAGAGAAGCGCAAGCTGGCGGAGACCCTGTTCTGGCTGCCGAAGGCCAACCGTTACGCTTTCGCGCTGGACGCGAAATCGCTGACGCCTGTAGACCAACCCAGCGTGCTCGCCACGGTGCCGATGTGGTTCGGAGTGCCGGACATTCACAACGCGCAGGCGATGATTGCAGGGCTGTCGGCGGAAGACCACGCCAGCGACTGGGGCATGCGGATCATCTCAGCCACCAACAAGTTGTACAGCCCGGAGGGCTATCATTACGGCTCGGTCTGGCCGCTGTTTACAGGCTGGGCGGCGGTGGGCGAGTATCGGTATCATGCCTCTGCCGCTGCCTTCGCGAATTTACGCGCGAACGCCTGGCTTGCGCTGGATGGCGCAGGTGGCAACACCACCGAAGTGCTCTCGGGGATGACATACAGCCCGTTGTCCACCAGTTCGCCCCATCAAATCTGGTCCGCGGCGATGGTGGTGTCGCCGCTGGTGCGCGGCTTATTTGGGCTGGAAGTGGATGCGCTCCATTCACGCGTACGCCTGGCGCCGCATTTGCCGGATGACTGGGAGCAGTGCGCCATCCGCAATGTTCCCGTGGCGGGAGGAACAGCTGACTTTTCGCTGCGGCGTGACGGGAAGTCGTTTCAGTTGGATGTGACAAGCCGTGCATCGGCGCCGTTCGATATGGAGTTCGCGCCGGCGTATTCCCTGCCGGCGCGCGTAACGCGGGCGAGCTTCAACGGGCAAGCAGTGGAGTTTGCGCGCGAAGATACCGGGCTCGACTGGCACCCGGTACTCAAGGTTTCGGTGAAGCCTGGTTCCAACGCCGTGAAGCTGGAACACGATGGCTGGTTCGGATACAGTGTTCCGTTCACGCCGCCGCGCCTGGGAGAGCCGAGCGAGGCATTGAAGGTGATTTCCGAACACTGGGATCAAGATCGCCAAAACTTGGATCTGAAGGTCTCAGGCCGGGCTGCGCACGTATACACACTCAAGCTGACCGGGGCGGCGCTGGACGTGTTAAAGATAGAAATGCCGGCTGGAGCCGCGGACGAATATGTGCGCAAGACCGTGCGGATCAGGGTGAAACCCTGAAGGAGGTGAGTCATGAAGCCAATTTGTATATTTCTCTTCTTAGCAGGCGCATTGATGGCCGCCGATATTTCAGGAAAATGGACCGGCGCCGTCAAGGGCGACGCTGAGGCACAAGGACAAATCGCCGAGCTCACCCTGAAACAGAACGGCTCGGAGATCACCGGAACGGCCGGATCAAGCGGGGGCGATAGCTGGCCGATTCAGAACGGTAAATTCGAGGACGACCGCGTCACGTTCGACATTACGGCCGAGGAGATCCCCGTACACTTCGAACTAAGGCTCCAGGACGACCACCTGAAGGGCACCGTCACGTATCAGGAAGGCGGCCAGAAACACGCCGTGGAGCTTGAGCTTCGCCGCAAGTAGCTACACGCCCCGAATGGTGAAGATCGCTCCGCCGGTCTGGCGATTATCTGCCGTCACACTCCCGCCGTTTTGCTCGACAATGGATTGCACGATGTACAGTCCCAATCCGGCCATGATGGACTTGGTGGAAACGCGCGGCTGGAAAATCCGGGGAAGCAAGTCAGGCGGGATGCCGTGGCCATCATCGCTGAGGCGGATAACGGCTTCACTCGCCTCGATGCACACGTGCGTCGCGCCGGCTTCGGCCGCATTTAAAAGCAGGTTCACAAAGACCCGCTCCCATTCCGCGGCGTCGCCCCTCAAGCGCACGCCGGGTTCGATTTGCTGCGCAAACTCGATTTTGGGACCCTGGGCGGCTTCGAGATAATCGCGGGCGAACTGGACGGCGCTTTCCACCACGGGGACCAGGTCCGCGCCTGCGCGGCTGCCTTCGACCAGACTGCCGACGATGCGCTGGCCTCGCTCGACACTACGCTGCAGCGTCCCGGCCACGCGAGTCCAGTTGGAGTCCGACCGCAGCAGGTCCGCGCTCTCACCGATGGTCTGAAAGACGTTGTTGAGATCGTGGATGATTCCTTCCAGGTCGAGATCCGGCATGGCTACTCCGCAATTCGGCGCAAGGAATCGTAAAACTCGGGGAAGGAGATGGACGCCGCTTCGGCGTTTTCCATACTGCAGGGTCCGTCGGCAGCCAGAGCCGCGACGGAGAACGCCATCGCGATACGGTGATCCCCAAAGGAATTGAGTACCCCGGCGTGAAAGCGCTGGCCGCCGGGAATCTTGAAGCCATCGGGTAGCACTTCGATAGCCAGTCCCATGCTGTCGAAATTCTTGGCGATGCTGGCGATACGGTCGCTTTCTTTGACGCGCAGTTCGGCTGCATCGCGCACGATCAGCCCATCTTCGCTGGCCGCGCCGAGAACCGCCAGGATGGGAATCTCGTCGATGAGCGCCGCAGATTGATCTTTCTCGAGTATCGCGCCGCCGCGAATGCGCGACTTGCGGACCTGCACGTCGCCAACCAGTTCGCCGGCGGTCTGCTGCAGCTGCACGATCTTGATCTCAGCTCCCATGGCCGTCAGAAAATCCAGCAGAGTGGACCGGGTGGGATTCAAACCGATGCCGTGAATTACGAGATTGGAATCGGAGACGACGAGGGCGGCTACCAGAAAGAAAGCGGCTGAGGAGATGTCACCTGGGACGGTGAGATCATGGGCTGCGAGGCGCGCGGGACCGCGCACGCGGATCTTGCGGCGCTCGACGGTGATATCCGCACCCAGTTCGCGCAGGGCCAGCTCGGTGTGGTCGCGGGTGCGGACCTGTTCGTGCACCACAGTTTCGCCCTCCGCGTACAAGCCCGCCAGCAGAACACACGTCTTGACCTGCGCGCTAGGCACGGGCAGCGTGTATTCGATGGGGCGGAGCGGACGTCCGGTTATCGTCAGGGGAGGGAAGCGGCCCTGCTCGGCTTCCACTTTCGCACCCATTTCGGCAAGCGGCCGCATGATGCGGTCCATGGGACGACGCGACAGTGAGCCGTCGCCCCCGATCCGGCTTTCAAAAGATTGAGCGGCTAGAATTCCGGACAGCATGCGAATGGTGGATCCGGAGTTGCCTGCGTCCAACATTTCGCTCGCGGCCCTCAATCCATGGAGGCCGGCGCCGTGGATCAGGACTTCCTCAGCATTCTTCTCCATGCGCACGCCCAAAGGTTCCAGGCAAGCCAGTGTAGACTGGCAGTCGGCGCCCGTGGAATAGTTAGAGATTCGCGAACTGCCCTCCGCGATGGCGGCCAGCAGGGCGTAGCGGTGGGAGATGGATTTGTCGCCGGGCGGCTGGACCGCGCCGCTCACACTTCGGGCCGGAGAGATTTGCTCGCGCATGTAAACAAGAGATAGTGTAACTGAATAGGGAAAGGACAAAACAAATGCTCAGCAGACGAGATTGGATTCGCGGCTCGGCGGCGCTGGCCGCGGCCGCCGCCGCCGGACAAGAGGCCCGCGCGCAGGCGCCGAAGAACATCGTCATCTCTAGCAGCAACGGGCGAGCCGCGTGCAAACGCGCGATGGAAGTGATTCAGAGCGGGGGCGATACGCTGGACGCGGTGGTGGCCGGGGTCAACATCGTAGAGCTGGATCCCGAGGACACCAGCGTCGGCTACGGCGGGCTTCCCAATGAAGAGGGCATCGTGGAGCTGGATGCCAGCGTGATGCATGGGCCCACGCGCCGAGCGGGTTCGGTGGCGAGTATCCGCGGCATCAAGACTCCGTCCAACGTGGCGAAGCTGGTAATGGAGCAGACCGATCACGTGATGCTGGTGGGAGGCGGCGCGCTCAAGTTCGCCAAGGAAATGGGCATGCGCGAAGAGGACCTGATGACCGAGAAGTCGCGTCTGGCGTGGCTGGTTTGGAAGCAGACTCTACGGGATCGCGACGGGCACAGCAACTGGGGGCCAGGACTTGACGCGCCGCCGAAATCCTCGGCGCGAGTGGACCAGCTGAAGAAAGTCTTCCCGCGCGCGGATGAAGAAACGCTGGCCTGGGCGCTGGAGATGGCCCTGCATCCAACCACCGGGACCATCAATTGTCTGGCGTTGAACGCCAAGGGCGAAATGTCGGGTGTAACCACTACCAGCGGCCTGGCGTGGAAAATCGCGGGGCGCGTGGGCGATTCGCCGATTATCGGTGCGGGTTTGTACTTGGACCAGGATGTGGGCGGCGCCGGATCCACCGGACGCGGCGAGGAGAACATCCGCATTTCTGGCGCCCACACCATCGTCGAGAACATGCGCCACGGCATGACTCCCAAGGACGCCTGCCTGGATGCTCTGAAACGCGTGGCTCGAAACTTTGACAATGATCTGAACCGGCTTGCGAAGTTCGACATCAACTTTTATGCCCTGCAGAAGGACGGAATGTACGCCGGCGCGTCGCTGTGGAATGGGAAGAAGCGCACGGGCGGGGAATGGTATCGAAACTTCGCCGTCAACGACGGCGGGGAGAGCCGTCACGAGCCAACCGTTTTTCTGTACGAAAAATAAGGGTGTATCCTTTTCAGGGCTGGGGTCATCCATACGTTTATGGACAAGACGAAGATCCTGGTTGCATTCTATTCGCGGAACGGCATGACCGAGAGTTTGGCCAAGGCGGTGGGAGAAGGGGCTTCCGCGGCAGGCGCGGAAGTGCGGTTGCGGCGTGCCCGCGACATTGTGGGGCCGGACGTCATGGCGAAGGCCCCGGGATGGGCCGAGAACGCGGCGCGCATGGATGCCGCGTATCCGGCTCCCACCGAAGAAGACGCCGAATGGGCCGACGGCATTGCGTTCGGCACGCCGACTCGGTTCGGTAACGTCTCGGCGGAGTTGAAGGCGTACATCGATTCGTTGGGCGGCATCTGGTATCAGGGCAAGCTGAACGGGAAGGCCGGAGGAGCGTTTACGTCGACATCGTCGCTGCATGGCGGGAAAGAGACCACCATCGTGTCGTTGTATGTCCCGCTGGCGCACCTGGGCTTTGTTATTGTGCCGCTGGGTTACGCCGATCCGGTTATCTTTCGCGCCGGCTCGCCCTACGGAGCAACCGCCACGTCGGATCAGGCAAACACTCCCGCGACGGCGGACGATCTGGAGGTCGCGCGATTTCAGGGGAAGCGTATTGCGCAGGTGGCCGGCGCGTTGAAGGGTTTGCGAACTTAGCAGCGCGTATCCGGCCAGGCCCAAAAATGGCGGTGGTGGGGAAACTGCGTGCTGAAATTTGGCCACTGTGGATCATCCATGGTGAGAAGCGGGATGCCCGACCGCAGCGTTAGATCTCGCTCGGTGATCTGCACACGGTTTCCGTGGAAGCCACTCGCCAGGTCCTCAGCGGCAAATGTTCGCGCCGAATACTTTCTGCGCGCGTGAGATTCGCTCAGCGCAATGTAGTGCCGAAGAATAAAGTCTCGCGGAAAGAGGCGCACTTCGCCTCCTGCGACTGTGTGCCCGCCGCTCGCGCAGTTGTCGAATCCAGCCGATCGCTTCCATGCCCGAACGAGCCTGGGATGGCTGGGATGGAAGAAATAGTAGTCGCGCATCAAGGATCTGTAATTGTCCACTTCAAAATTCTCGCCGGGACGCGGCAGGAAGACGAACTCCAGAAAGTTGATGCCGTTGAAGCCGGCTCCGTCGGCGGCGCGAATCCCATCGATGAGTGTGCCGTATTCCGGAGGCGCCTGGAGCCATTCGTCAGCGTCGGCATGGATTATCCAGTCATGCGTGACCGATTCAATCAGTTTCTTCTTCACGCCAAGTTGTTCCGTGAGTGAAAATGCTCCGCGCCAAGGCAGACGCTCAATAGAGAGCAGTCCCTGGCCGAGAAATTCTTTCCTTATCGCGGCGATGGATCCGTCGGTTGAGTCATTATCGATCAGGATGACGTCGACGCCCTGGCGAACGAAGTCACCGACACACGCGCGCAGGTGCAGCGCTTCATTGCGAACGCAGACCAGCGCCACCGCGTTCATAAACCATCGATCAGCGCGCGGCGCAACGCGTCTTGATCGATGGAGCGCACCGGCAGATGGCAGCGCTCAGACATCGCTTCCAGACTCTGGCCGGAGCTCAAGACCGGCGCGTCCGGCTGTTTAACGCCGATGGAGGAGTAATAGTCGAAAAACTTGAATCCATCGCCATGCACCCGCTCTGAAATCTTTACCCACGCAGCGGGTATCCCGTACGCATGCGCGAAAATCAGGCCGTGAAGCGAGGAGGAGAGGATCCGCTCGCAACTCGAGAGTGCCGCGGAAAACTGTTCGAGCGGCGCTGTCACGTCAATGATCTTAACACCGGCGGCAGCGGCCTGGAGCACGAAAGGGTCGCTTTGGTCCACATAGTGGGGCACCAGTCCCAGCGGCCGGTGAGCCGCCCGCCTGGGGTAGATACACGGCAGAAAAACTCCCGGATCTCCGAAGACTTCCGGGCTGCTGATTCCCTGGCGCCGCAGCCTCTCCCACGTAAGACGTCCGCGAACCGCCAGGACGGCTTTCGGCGGAACAGCAAGTTTAATACCGCTATTGATCAGGCCCGTTCCCCAAATAATCGAATCGCGATCCGCCCAATGCAGGATGGAGCCGATGGCAATAAGGTTTCGGACGCCGGGCGCCGCCTCGCCAATCACTTCGACGGGTTGGGAAGCGACATGGGCCACCACGGGCGCACTGGCCTGGTCGCCGGCATTGGCGGTCTGGGAAAATTGCTTCAGCAGGATTGCGGGCATGGACTTTCGGGCGTCCTTCAGCGCACGGGATGGAACGGCGCCGGCGCCAGGATGCTCGCGTCTAAAGTACGCGGACGGGCGTCGTGGATGTCTGCGAACGGCCAATTGAGCCCTCGTTTGAAAGGAATCTCCA
The DNA here is from genome assembly GCA_030776455.1 of Acidobacteriota bacterium. GTDB lineage: Bacteria > Acidobacteriota > Terriglobia > Bryobacterales > Bryobacteraceae > JALYHQ01. The sequence goes on from JALYHQ010000119.1 coordinate 20,103, forward strand.
CTTCATCGCGAACGGCCAGCGCAAGGCAGGTATTGGGATCGTAGAAACGGACTTCGGGTTTCTGGAAGCCCATGAATTCGCACATATCCTGCAGACAAAGCCCCGTGGGCTGCCACCACCGGCCGGCGTAGAACCGCCCGAAATTGGCATAAGAGTGAGTGAAATCGTCCACGCCGCTGCTCTGGATCAACAATAAGCCGCCAGGCTTGAGCAGTTCACGCATGGCGTACAGGCCAACCAGCATATCGCTCAGATGGTAAAGAATTCCCGCGAATAGAATTAGGTCCAGACTGCCGGGGGGGATGTGTTCGCGAAGCCGAAAAGCGGATTGCAGCACGGGCTTGACCTCGCTGGCCCGGAAGATCCGCGCCAGTGAGACGCACTGAGCCAGATGCTCGGGAATCTCGTCCACCGCGTAAACCACTTCGGCTCCGCGATGAGCCATCAACAGCGACAGTCCGCCGGTGAAACAGCCCACATCGGCCACCCGCATTCCGTCCAGGCGCGCCGGCCACCAGTCCCATTGGTCCAGGCCACCGGCTATCTTGAGGTAGCTGTTGCCCAGCAGCCCTTCTTTCTGAAACGGCCCGAAATTAATCGTGTGCCCCCAGCCATAGGGAGAGGTTGCCGCCAGCCGGTCGACCTCCGCTTGGATCTGGCGGATCTCATCGGGCTTAGTTGCCGCCGAAAGTGAAAATGGCCAAGCGGCGGGATGTAATTCGGGATAGCTCATAGACAGAACCGGACTCAGCGAAATCGAAGAAGTGAGGCCAAGTACCTCAAAGGCGTCGTGATTCTCCAGGAAAAGGATTGTTTGAGGCTCGCTTCGCGAGCTAAAGCTGCCTCATGGCTAGTATGGAGAGTATTCAAGTCGATGCGCCTCTGCCGCTGCTCCTCTTGAAGAATAGTGTAGTGCTCCGCACGGGCGGTCGCCCGCGCCAGCTGAGATTCAGCATCGATCAATCTCCGCCGCTGCTCATCCAGAAGATTCTGGTTATGTGCGGCGTCCGATGCCGCGTCTGCCAGCCGGTTCTCAGCGTCGGCCCGTTGCCGCTGCTGCTCTTCCAGAAGGTTCTCGTAGTGCGCGGCCTGCGATGCGGCCAGATCCTGCCGGGCTTCGGCGTCCATCCGCCGCTGACGCTCCTCGTCGAGAAGATGCTGGAGGTTTTCGGCCCTTGACGCCAATTCAGCACGCAGGCCTTCGATATCGACAGGCCGTGCCAATCCCGACCCTGATGCAGCCACAGCCTCCCGCTTAATCGCTTCCAAGTACGCCTTTCGAAAATGCTCGACGCACGCCCCCGGGAAGTCCTCGCCGGGACCGCGCCCGGTCCGAAGCAAATACAGACAGGCACGCAGAAAATCCATTCCCATCGCTTCGGGCTTTGTAAACGTATTATGCCCGTGAATCCGATACAGCCCCAGCACGTCCGGATGAAATTGAAAACGCGGCAATTTATGGGCCAAGATTACCCAGAAGATCCAGTCTTCTTTGCCCCCTTTAGTGACAGAAGGGAACTGTTCGGAACTGAGAACATCCCGCGTGAACAACGCGCAATGAATCGGCACGGAGAAACCGCGCTCCCACCGGAAGAGAAAATCATGCTCGGTGAAGGTGAATCCGGCCAGGGTAGAGGGCGTAATCAATCGCCGGCCACCGCCGTCCGCATCGCACAGTTCGTACTCGCAAACGGCGATGTCGACTGGGGTCTCTCCGCTCATCATGCCGATCTGCAAATCGATCTTGCCTGGCGCCAACAAATCGTCGGCGTCCAAAAACTGGATGAACTTGCCGCGGCTGAGGCTCAGTCCCCCAACGCGGGCTCCATTTTGACCCTTGTTCGCCTGGCGTACCAGCCGGAACCGATAGCGTTCCCTCAGGGCGTCTACTGCTTTGATGGACTCCTCAAGTTCGGAACCGTCGTCAACCACGACAATTTCCATCGGATGAGAGCAAGCCAGGATCGCCGACAGGATCGCGTCTTCCAGATAGTAGCCGTAGTTGTAACAGGGAATAATCACGCTTACCAGCGGGTCGGCATTGAGCGGATCATCGAGGGACGGACGTCCGGAACGTTCGTACTCTGCCCGAAGCGAGGCTCGCATCTGGGTAGCCCTTGGGTCCACTTGCATTCTCAGGGGCAGTTCCCGGCTTCCGGCGGGACTTGAGGCTTCTTGGGCTTTGACGTCGGAAGGGATCACTGTGTTCGACGCCTGGCAGCCGCTCGAATGAGAGGCCCCAGGAATTGTCGTGCCGGCCAGCTGGAGAGTGCGTTCTGCGTCCATCGCCACGTGGCGGAGGTTCGCAGGGCAGCAATTTCACTGTCGCGCTCTGCCAGAATCCGCACCACGCTCGCCAATTGTTCCTTCCAGCGCTGGCGGTCTTGCTCCGCCGCCGCCTGCAATTCTATCCAGCGAGCATGGTCCTCTTCGAGTGCGCTCAAGCGCGCCTGCTGTCCGCAACAAGCCTGCTCCGCCGCGGTACATCGCGCCATCCAGCGGGCCTTATCCTCTTCAAATTCCCGAAGATGGGCCTCAGTCTCAACTACGGCGTGCTCGGCCGCCGCACATCGTTCCACCCATCGCATACGATCCTCTTCGATCGCACTTAGGCGGGCATCTTTTTCCATGAGTGCATGCTGTGCGGCCGACCAGCGGTCCATCCATCGCGCACGGTCATCTTCGATCGCGCGCAAGCGCTCGTCACGGTCCAGCAGTGCATGCTCCGCCGCCGAACACCGCGCCATCCATTGCACTCGATCCTTGATCTCACGAAGAACAGTTTCTTTCAGGAAGCGCGCACCGGACTCGGGCTCACTCGCGACGTAGTCTTGGCCGGCTTCATGCACAAACTCGAATTGCCGGAGCAGCTCGGGAGCCGGTGCTTCATCGGACTCCACCAGACGGGCATACAGCTGACGGGCGGCGCGGGAATGAATCATGCCTCCCATCTGATGACGCAGTTCGGGATTTACGATGGACGCGACGCGCCGCCGCAACTCCTCTGCATCGGCGTCCTCAAGAAAACCCATCATCCTTCGTAGCCTTTGTACCTGGGGCAGGGGATCCTGAAACCAATCCTCATAGCGGATCACGCAATGGGGCGCGCTCTGAATAGTCCTGCACGCCGACAGCGTCTTTTCGAACCAGAGAAGCTCGGAATGAAGTGCGGAAAACCGGTCCCGGGCAGCCAGAGAGCCGGCCACGGCGCCGGGATGCCGTACACACAGGACGAAAACCGGAGTCACGCCGCAAGTGGCAAATACCTGGCTCCACAGCGGCATGAGCGCGACGGTCCGGGGATCTTTGAACCCCCAAATCCCTGGACCGTCCCCGATTCGCGCTTGAACAATCTCCTCCAGCCTTTCTTTAAACGGATCCATGGCGGGCCACTTCCACCATTCAGAGGGAAATGGGCTGGCCGCTTCCAGCATGTCCCATGAGCGTTCCAAGGTGGCGAGAATGTGTTCGTGCGTCTGGAAGATTTCCGGTTCTTCAAAATACCCGTTTTCGTTAAACAGGTCCCCGGGCAATAAGCGCGGGCCCAGACGCATCCCCAGAGCGGCCAGTACGTTAGTGCACAGCGAAGTGCCGGCCCGATGCATCCCCAGTATTACGACGACGTGTCGTTGTCTATCCAAGGTCATACAACACCGCAGTTTCGTTGAAAGTTGCTGGCCGAGTAACCCGTGCAATATTTAGTGCGGAATGTTTCCAATTGTTTCCCGCGATTCCAGATAATCCATGATATTGTTAACGCTCTCGTCGATGGTCTCATCGGCCGTGCGGCATTCCAGTTCCGGATGCAAAGGCGGCTCATAAGGATCGTCAACGCCCGTAAGGCCCGCTAGCAGTCCGGCCCGCGACCGCTTGTAGAGACCCTTGACGTCTCTCTTCTCACAGACCTCCAGCGGAGCATTCACATAAATCTCGAGGAAGCGTCCCACACCGGCGCGTACCTCATCGCGCGCGGCCCGGTAAGGGGAAATAGCTGAGACCAGCACGGTGACGCCGTGACGCGCCAGCATGCCCGCGACATAACCCATTCGCCGGATGTTTTCGTCGCGATCCGCCCGCGAGAATCCCAGATCCTTGCCCATGCGCTGGCGGAATAAATCGCCATCCAGATGCTCGGCGCGGACGCCCAAGGCGCTCAAGCGTGCATGTACCGCATTGCTCAATGTGGTTTTTCCCGACGAACTCAATCCCGTAAACCAGATCACCAGCCCTTCGCTCCCATTCATGATAAATTGCCCGCCGTACGTTTTCTTGTTGGGGTTCCTTATTCATTCTAGTGCGCGTCGCGACGCTGTGGTACATCTCGGACATGCTTACCACCATCCTCACCACCGAATGGGGTCTACGGTACCCGGTGATTGGAGCTCCCATGGCCAATATCGGACACGGACGGCTGGCGCGCGCCATCACGGCGGCCGGCGGACTCGGCATGATCGGAGTCGGCGTCAAGGAGTCCGTCGATTTTATCGAGACGGAATCGGCCATAGCGCGCGGCGACGGAGTTCCCGCCAAATTCGGGATCGGCCTGCTGGCGTGGGCCATCGAAGCGCGTCCGGAATTGTTTGAGGCAGCCGTCCAACAGCGGCCGTTTCTCATCTCCATATCCTTCAGCTCGGTGCGTCCATATGCGGATCGCCTGCACCGCGCGGGTATCCTGCTGGCCACCCAGGTGAACACCCGCGCCGCCGCGCTGGAAGCCGAAAGCGCGGGTACGGACCTTATCGTCTCGCAAGGCACGGAGGCGGGTGGCCACACCGGCGCCGTGGGAACGCTGCCCCTGCTGCAAATGGTTCTGGATTCGATCGGCACCCCTGTGGTCGCGGCCGGCGGGATTGCGTCTCCGCGCGGAGTTGCCGCCGCGCTCGCGGCGGGGGCGGCCGGCGTATGGGTTGGAACTGCATTCCTGCTCAGCCCGGAAAGCTTGACCACCGACGACGCGCACCGCCGTATCGCCGCTGCTTCAGAAACCGATACCATACACACGCCCGTCTTCGATCGCGCGAATCGCCTGCCTTGGCCGTCCCAATTTCCCGGTCGCGCGCTCCGCAACAGTTTCACCGAAGAGTGGCACGGGCGCGAGGAAGAACTGGTGGCGAATACCGCGGAGATGGCTCGCTTTCGCGCCGGCGCCGTTGCGCGCGATTACGACATCACTTCCATATTCGCCGGACAGGCCGTCGGCATGCTGCGCCATCAGCGCCCGGCCGGGGAAGTCGTTAGGCATCTGGGCGAAGGCGCCGAAGAATTACTGCGGTCGCGAACCCGCGATTTACTAGGCGCTGGATCGTGAGCGGGCTAAACTGAGATTTCGGCCCACGCCATGACCAGCCTCTTCGATCTATTCAAAATCGGCATTGGACCGTCCAGTTCCCATACGGTCGGACCCATGCGCGCGGCTCGTGACTTTGCCGGAAGGTTACAGGCATCGGCACTGCTTGAGCGGACCTCGCAAGTCACGGTGGAATTGTACGGATCGCTGGCGCTGACGGGCAAAGGGCACGGTACTGACCGTGCTATCTTGCTGGGTCTCGAAGGGGAGACGCCGGAAGGAGTGGATTCCAATGCTATCGACGCGCGCTTGGCTGCTATTCGGGAAAGCAAACGGATCACCCTGCTGGGCATCCGCGAGATCTCACTCGACGAAACGAACAATCTGCTCTTCCATCGTACGGGCCTGCTTCCGGGTCACTCCAACGGCATGCGCTATACCGCTTATGACTGCACCGGCCAAAAGTTGGCGAGTGAGATTTACTACTCCATCGGCGGCGGCTTCATCATTCGCGAAGGCGAGAATCGCAGCGTCGCAAGTGGCGGGAAACCGATTCCGTATCCCTTCTCCAGCGCCGATGAGCTGTTGCGATTGTGCCGCGAGAGGGGCATGCCGATTCACGCGCTGGTTCTGGAAAACGAAAAGACCTGGCGCACCGAACTGGAGATTCGCGCTGGGATATTGCGGATCTGGGACGCCATGCAGACCTGCCTGCGCCGCGGCCTGGCGATGGACGGCGTGCTTCCGGGTGGTCTCAATGTTCCGAGACGCGCACCGGCGCTGCACAGGCTGCTCAGCTCGCATCCGTCTCGCGATCCGCTCGATGTTATGGACTGGATCAATCTGTTCGCCATGGCCGTGAACGAAGAGAACGCGGCGGGCGGGCGGGTGGTGACCGCGCCTACCAACGGCGCGGCCGGCATCATTCCCGCGGTGGCGCAATACTACCAGCAGTTTTGCGAGGGCGCATCCGAGGACGGCATGGTGCGATACTTCCTGACGGCCACGGCGATCGGCAGTCTTTACAAGCGGAACGCCTCGATCTCGGGCGCAGAGGTCGGATGCCAGGGTGAAGTGGGCGTGGCGTGTTCCATGGCCGCGGGAGGGCTGGTATCAGCGCTGAACGGAACCAATGAGCAGGCCGAAAATGCAGCCGAGATCGGTATGGAGCACAACCTCGGGATGACCTGCGATCCGGTGGGTGGGCTGGTCCAAATCCCGTGCATTGAGCGCAACGCGCTAGGGGCGGTCAAGGCGATCAACGCGGCGCGAATGGCCATGCGCGGGGACGGGACCCACAAAGTTTCTTTGGATCAGGTGATCAAGACGATGTATCAAACTGGACTCGATATGCAGTCCAGGTATAAGGAAACCTCCCAGGGAGGGCTAGCTCTGAATGTTATTGAGTGTTGAGGCGAGACGCATCATGTTGGGGGCCCGCCCAGCAATCTTCCGCGACCGCCCCGGTCTTCTGAAAATCGCCTGACTGTGCTTTGGCTATGGCGTCATTGTACAGGGTGAAGTTCAACAGGAAGCTTCCGGCGGCGTAGGCGCGTCCTAGATAGAAGCCCGGCCGCACCATGCGGATCTCGTCCCGGACCACCAGCCCCTCGCGGCCTGCCAGCTTATCGGGAATCGCGGTGTAGCCGGGCAGTTCGTCAGTAAATGCGTAGTCGATGATTACGGATTCCCTGCGGCTGTCCAGCAGGCTCTGGCCGCAGTACAGCTTGGCCGGAAAATATAGCTGGTCGGTATGGCCATGGACCGTGATCTCGCGGAATGCCGCGGCATCGGGCGGATCAGGGAAGAATTCCTGCAAGGCCTCCAGATGATCGATCCGGTTGCGCAGCACCCGCTGGTCGCGGTAAAACACCTTGCCCTTCCACAGAGCCCGGCCGAGCAGCGTCATCTTCTCAAGCTCCACGCCCGCCAGTACGCCCTTCAGCCCGCCCGCAATCTCCTGCAGCCGGTCTTTGCCCGTGATGCCTTTCGCGAAGAATAGATCTCCGTCATAGGGGCCGTCGGGAATCGGTCCCGCTGTGATGCGTCCGTAAATCTGATCCACTTGTTCCTGGTCGTACTTCTTCAGAAGCTCGGGAGTCAGCGCCATGCGATTCGCGGGAGATAGTGGAAATTTGTGTTCCACTTCGGCGAGGTCGGTCTTGCTGGCGTAGGCATCCCCGTAAGGCGCAAACGGAATCTTAGGAGGAAGATTGTGAATGTACCACGCAAGTAATCCCAGGCCGGCGATACCGGCCACCGCAGCGAGGGCGATCAGGATTTTTCCACCGCCCGCCGACCCCTTTATGGGCGCCGAGCCCCCTGCTGATGCCATGGTCTTACCGCCTCCCCTTCATAGAGTCGCCACGAACGCAGCGAGAGCCTTCTTTTCCCGATCCGACAGGGTAGTGCCAAACGGGTGTCCCGCGTTCTCCACAAAATCCGTACTAGTCATGTAGTATTTCTTGATCAGCGGCAGGTGTTTCTCCAGCACGTTCATCGGCTCGCTGAGATTCTTCAAGAACTCGTCAACCATCCCACGCACTTCCGTGGACGCCGGTTCGCCGAGCTTCGCGCGCAACTGGGAAGGATCCGTGAGCGACAGGGTCAAGTCCACCACCAGATTCTTATACAGCAGATTGCCCACTACCGCTTGCGGTTTGCCGGCCGGAATCACTACGCGAAACGGCACGAACTTCTTCTTCGCCGGATCCCAGAACTTCGCCCCGGCATCGATAACAATCGGCTGGTTCAGCAGTGTCACTTTGCGAGCTCGCTTTTCGGGCGGCGTCAGCAAATCTTCCATCGACGCCTTGAAGAGCTTGAGGCGTCCCTCCACGCTGGCATCGTACGCCCAGCAGGGCGGGGGATTCGGCAGCGCTTGATCGTTCGCGTCCACATAAGTGGGGTAATAGAAATCGTTCTTCGTGTTCCGCGGTTTGCCGCAAATCTCCGGACCGATGGCATTGTTGTGCATGAACGGCGCCGACGACCATATGCTTAGAAGGGTAGTGGTCCGGTAATATCCGCGACCCCCATCGGACGGATCCGGATCGTTCGGATCCGGCGGTCGCGACCGCAAAGTATCTGAACCGTACTCCTGCCAGACATGGCCGGCCATGTGATTGGAATGCAGCGCTCGCGAACGCTGAGTGCCTATAGCGGTGGCCAGCTGCGGTTGATCATTGCTCAAGAAATCGATCCGCGCCCCGGTCTTTGGGTCCGTGGCCAGGAAATCCACGTTACGAAAGCTTCCGCCGGCATCCGGCTTCTGGCTAGAGTGACAGCGCGCGCAATTGTCCGCGAACAGATCGTGTCCCAGCTTCACGGAACCGGCGCCGAAATCCTGGTCGAGTTTGGCCTCCAGATCCGAACGGCTCTTCAATCCTTTGGCGGCATACAAATCGGTGGGGCCTTGGGATATCAGGAACGCCGCGATTTCGGGCAACCGGTCCTCGATGGCGCGAAAGTTCGGACAGTCGCGGCGGCACTGGCCGATATCGAGAGGCGTCTGGCCGTAGCCACGCTGCGTCGGATCCAGCACGAAAAAATTCACCAGATGGTTCAGCCAGCATGGCTCCGAACACGATCCGATATTGAGGTACACGCGCTGCACCGCTTCCAACACTCCGATGCTGTCCTCGCCGCCTTTGAGAATGTGCATCACCGGGCTGTTGGGATCCATCGGATCGGAAGCCTTCTTGCGCCGCTTCTCCCAGCACTTGCCGGGCTTGCCGGGCTCGCACCAGCAGGCGCGTTCATCCGCTCCAGAGCCGCACTGGTTCACTGGCCACCACTTCACCAGCTCTTCGCCAGGGAACGTGGGCCGCTGCCCCAGATTCACGATTTGATTCGGCGTACCCGGGTTGCCGTTGAAATCGTGCGGAAACGCTGAAGTATCCACCGTGCCCGCGCGCACGTAATTGAAAATGCGCCAGAGCGGGCTGTTAGTGGCTTCGCCGGACGCCATGATCGCGGTTACGTTCGTGTATTGATTGCCTACCGCGCCCTTGAGATTCTCCGGCTTAGGATTGTTCACATCCTTGGGAGGATTCAAGGGATCGAACGCGATATGGCAAGCCCCGCAGGACATGCCGAAGTAGAACGGTGGTTCCACGGACGCATCCCGAAGTTTGGAATGAAATACCGGCGGCTCCACAGTCGCGTTAAAGCCGTTCCAGGTGGACAGACCGCCATTCAGCTTGCGCCACTTCTCGAGATCGAATCGCGGATTCGGAAACTTGCGGATGCCCATCATTCCGGAGGAGGTGCCAAACTCCAAGTCGCAAGGACTCTGCCGGTATTTCTGGTGCGCATCCGAACTGGGTGGGGCATCCTGAAATATTTTTGGATCGCAGGCCGGATCCTTGTATCCGGTCTTGCCGACGTACTGCAGGAGAACATCGTCGCCGGGACAATAATCCATTCCGAAGGTGTCGTCCAAGCTCTTTCGTGGACATCCCTTCGAGCCGGGTGTGCAGCATTCAGGGTCGTTGATCATGCCCCAAGCGCGAAAACGATCGTTGCGCTCACTTGAGTTGAGCACCCGATACCAATCCAGCAGAACTGGCAACCGCTGCGGCAGTACATAAGTGTGGAATCGCCCATTTCCGGCGGTGGCGAAAAACCAGATCTTGCACCCGGCCTTCTGCTCGGGCGTCAAGGCGGGATCGTCGCACTGATTTCCCTTGTACGCCTTCTCGGGCGCGCTGGCCGCATGCAAGGCAGCCGCCAAAGCCGCCATCAGAAGCATTCGTCCGCACCACTTCATACGCGTCTCCTCATAAGGTCTTCAAGTATTCCATCAACGACTGTTTATCGCTCGACGCCAGCGTGGTGCCATACAGGTGACCCTGATTGCCGTTGCCCTTCACGCTGGTATCCAGCTTATATCCCAGCCGCTGCGCCTCCGCGGACTGCGTGTCGAATCCCACATTCACCGGATCCACCACGTCATAGCCGCGATAGAACACCTTGGTACGGATGTCCTCCGGCTCGAGCAAATCGCGCAGATTCGGAACCGATCCATTGTGCAAGTACGGACCGCGCAGCCAGATTCCGTCCAGCGGCACCGCCTGATAGCCGTTGGTCTTGATCATATTGGTTCGCTGCACGCCCATGCTCGCTACTTTCTGATTCGCGATATCGGCCGCCTGCTGCGTCCACGTGATCAGCCGGTTGGGATCGGTCTTGATCTCGGAGATGTCGATTACCTTCCCCATCCGCGATCCCGGTCCCGCCGCGTGGCAGGAAGCGCAGTTGGCGTCGAACACCGTTTTGCCTTGAGCCGCCAGGGCGGAATCAATAGGAAACGGGTACGGGTCGGGATGCTTGTCGTTCAGGAATTCCTGGATCCAGGTAGCGTGCATCACCACGTGTCTCGGATCGGCTTGCAGCCCGAGGGCCGAATCGATAATCACGGACCGAGGCGACGGCGTCTCTCCGCCCCAATTCAAGTTCATGCCTTCGCGCATTCGCAGATTCCAGGCCGAAGGAAAATCCGCGCTGCCCACGCTCTGATCCCAGGGCAGGCCGGTCATGAAATACTTGGTGAGGTTCATCGGATCGTCGCGGCCACTGCCCCAGTCCGGCCAGTTCGGACGATTCATCCAGGAGAACTGGCTGCCGCGATCCTGCAGAGCTTGCTTCGTTCGGGGAATAATTCCGTACCGGTACAACAGCCGGTCCAGCGTGGAAAGCGGCGCGTGCTGCTCGATTTCCGCCAGCAGTGTATCGGGATTGAAGCGCACATCGTTTGCGCACCTCGTCAAGAAGCGCAGCATGGCCTGGATCCCGGTGGTATGTCCTGGACCGCCGGGTATGAAGTGCGGCGGTTCGTCCGGCCGCGTGCGCCAAGTAGTGGTGTGGCATGCGGCGCAGGTATTCGTGATGCGCGGGAATCCCATGGTGCGCTTGGCGAAGCCGACCGGTGTTTCGTGCCCCTCTTCCCACGGAAGTCCGAACGCGCGATATCCGCCTGGTCCAGGCAAGTAATCGGGAAAAACTCTGGGCAGCACCACCCAGATCCAGAAAGGCAGCCCGGCCTCGGCCTCAGCGTCCATTGAGCCGTACTTGAAGCGCTCCTCCAGGTTGGCGAACTTCGGCTGATCTACCAGGCGGAACAGCTTGTACCAGGCAGTGAAGCCCAGTACGATCGCCAGCACCACGACTATTGCCAGAATCCAGAGTAACCGGCGTTTCCAAACTGGGCTCATAGATTCAGCTCCTCTAGAATCTCTTCATGTACTCGACCAGCGCGTCTTTATCAACGGGCGGCAGTGTGGTCCCGTAGGCCGGGCCTTCGTGGCCTTTGTTGGAGTTTCCCTGGACGTTGGTCTGGTAATTGAAGAACTTTCTTCCATTGCGCTCGGGAACGGTACCGACGAATCCGACTTTGTCGCGGTCATACAAATCGTCGCCGCGATAGAATTGCGCGGGCCTTGTATCGCTGTCGTCCAGAAGGTCGCGTAACGTGGGTACGCTCCCGTTATGCAGGTATGGCGCTCGCAGCCAGACGCCATCCAGCGGCATCGCCGCGTAGCCGTACGTCTTCTTGAAATGGCTGAAGCGCTCACCTTCGTACCCCGCGTAGAGCACATTCTGGCTCGCAGCGAGATCGGCTGTGTAAGAATCCAGGCGCCAGCGATCAGTGCCGATTTCCGCAATTGGAATTACAGTCCCCAGTCGTCCTTGTCCGGGGGCGAAGTCCTTGCCGTCTTTTCCGTGGCATCCGGCGCACCATTGCGCATACACTTGCGCGCCGCGCGCGGCTTTGCTTTCGTTTACCTCGTAGGGCCACGCTGGAGGGGCGGCGTCCAGCAGCCAGTCGGCCGTTTGCTTCAGACTCGGCCGGTCCAGAGACACAGGATATGCGCCCGTGCCGAATGCGGCGCTCCGGTTCCGCTCGTCCACGTCGGTGTTGTTGCCGTCCCAATGGAGGTTCATGCCGATTCGCTTGCGCTGATTCCAAATGGAGGGGAAATCGGTGGTGCCCAACTTTTCAGCGGCCGGCGCCAGGTCCATGCGGAATCCGAGCAGCGCCTTGGCCGGGTCGAAGGTGTCAATGCGCCCCGGCCCGAATTCAGGTTCCTGCATGATGAACCACAGCTTCTGTTTCTCGGTGAGCAGGCTTTCGCGCATCTTGTAAATGGCGTAGAAGCGCAGGATCAACCGGTTGATCAGGTCTTCTTTGATCTGCATGTTCTTGATCCGCGCCAGGATTAATTGCGGCGTGAATTTCTGGTCGCTGACGACGTTGAACATGAATTCGTAGTAGCCCCGCAAGTCCACCGTATTCGACGGCATGCCCACGTAATATTTGGGCGCGGCATCCGCTGCATCACGCACCGAACCCGCATGGCAGATGGCGCAGTTGAAGAACACCCGTTCGATCCCCTGGTAGCGGCGCTTGGAAACCCCGATAGGCAGGTCCTTGCCCTTTTCATAGATGAAGCCCAGGGAAGCGTATCCTCCCGGAAGATACTCAGGAAAAAGCCCCGGAAGCGCCATCCAGACTGAGTATGGAATTCCGGTGAGCCGCTCGCCGCCGGTGGACCCGTATTTGAAATGCTCTACGTTGTCGGCGTAAGCGGGAGTGGAATCACTGGTGAAACGGGCAATGAGATAGATCGCCGCTACCACCGCCACGATGACCAACAACCATCGAATGATGCTGCCCATCTGGAATCCTCCGACGCCCCCGACGCCGACTAATGACCGCTACATAACAGTGAGCCCTGCCACACAAAAGTTTCACTGAATCCGCATCGCAAGAATCACAGGGGCTTGGCACATACTAACACCGGGCTGCCCGGCGCGCAATGCTTTTTCGCCCTTAGCGCTCAGCTCTTCGCGAACGGATCCTCCAGCGACGGGCTCTGCGGCGTGAACAATTCGGCGCCATCTTCCAGGATGTGCAAATCGTCCTCCAGCCGAACCCCAAACTCCCCTCGGATGTAAACTCCGGGTTCGTCCGAAAAAGTCATGTGCGGAGCGAGCGCCAGGTTGTCGCCTTTCACCAGGTAGGGCCACTCATGCCCATCGAGCCCCAGCCCGTGGCCCACGCGATGCGTGAAATATTTGTACCCCGGCCCGTATCCCGAATCCTCAATCACCTTGCGGGCCGCGGCGTCCACCGCCTCGCATGCCAGGCCCGGCCGCGCGGTCTTCAGAGCAGCCGTCTGCGCGCGATGCACAATGTCAAAAACGGTCTTCATCTTCTCCGCCGCCTTCCCCAGAACAAAAGTGCGGCTGATGTCCGATTTGTAGCCTTCCACCGAACAGCCGCCGTCAATCAGCAGGATGGTTCCCTCCCGCACCACTTGGGGATTCACAGACCCGTGCGGCAGAGCCGAATACTCGCCCACTTGCACCCCGGCGCTGCCCGGAAACCCGAGCTGCTGGTGCGCCGCCGAAACCAGCTGCGCGAAATCGTTCTGCGTCATGCCATCGCGCAACGCCTTCCACGCCGCTTCGTACGCCTGCAGCGTGACACTGGACGCGAGGCGCATCAATGCGAGCTCGGCGGGACTCTTGATCATGCGGCATCCGGCTGTCACCGCCGTCGCGCTTACCAGCTTGGCCTGCGGCGCGGCCTTCCCCAGCCCGTCCGCGAATACGAACTTCACCGTCTCCTCTATCCCGATGCGCCCCGTCAGGATTCCACGCTCTTTCAGCCCGAACGCGATCTTCTCGTACGGGCTGTCGTCCTCCTGCCATGTCAGCACATGCGCGCTTGAACCCTCCGGACCTTTACCGATTTGCTCTCTCGCCCGCTCTTCCTCAAACGCAGGCGACACGAAGAACGGCTCGCCACGCTGCGGCAGAATCATGAAGAACAACCGTTCGCTGTTCCACCAGCGCACATTGGCGAAATACTCGAGCGATGTCCCGCCCATCAGGCAGATGGCGTCGATGTGGTTATCCTTCATGAGCCGCTGCGCCCGCTCCACGCGCGCTTGTCGCTCCGCGCTCCCAATCGGCTTGGCTTCCGATCGGCGGCTCTTCAACCCTGCAATGGAAGGCCTGGTCTGCGCAGCGCCGAGTCCAGCGGCCCCTGCCGCGAGTAGCCAATGTCGTCGGTTCATCCCGCTATTGTGGCACGCGATAAAATCGTGAACTTGAGAAGACCCGCCACCTTCGCTGCCCTCTATCTCTCGGCAGCCGCTCTTACGCTTGCCTGGCTGCGTCTGAACCGCGCTCCTCCCAACTGGGATGACGCCTGGTACCTGAGCAACAGCCTGACCCTGTATGACGCCTGGACTTCGGGCGGCTTGCCTGGACTAGGCCGGCAGTTTCTGGCCGCGCTCGAATTCAAGGCGCCTCTGATCACCGCACTTCCGTTGCCGTTCTATCTCATCTTCGGACGCCGCTGGCACTATGCATTTCTGGTCAACATCGCGTCGATGCTGGTACTGTTCGCCGGCGTTTGGGGCATCGGCAACCGCCTGCGCGATTCGCGCTCGGGCCTGCTGGCAGTCTATATAACCGCGACCCTGCCGCTGCTCTACGGGCTGTCTCGCTGGTATCTGGTGGAGTATCCGCTTGCAGCCTGCGTCGTGCTGGCCTGGTGGCTGGTGCTGGTATCCGAGGATCTCATGCGGCCCGGGGTCACGGTCGCGCTTGGAATCGTGTGCGGATTCGGCCTGCTACTCAAGGTCGATTTCCCCATTTTCGTCGCCATTCCGATCGGGACCGCGCTGCTCCGGTCACGAAACTGGCGGTCCCTCCTGCAAATTTCCATACCGTCGCTAATTCTGGCCGGCCCGTGGTATGCGCTGCACTGGCGCGCCACTCTGGACAATGTAATATCCGCCGGATTTGGGGCGCCCGCGCTAATCCAGGGAACCGGCGCGATTTTCTCGCCTGGCGCCATGCTGGCCTATGTCGGCCTGATTGCGGAACGGGGTGTTTCGGTTTACTACCTGCTCGTCACCGCCGCCGCCGGCTTGTTGGTCCTCTTGCGCAGGCAGTTTCGGATACTCAGCCAGATCTCGCAGCCGGCGTGGTGGCTGGCGCCATTCCTGATTTTTCTGTTCGGTGGCAACAAGGACGTCCGTTACATCGCGCCTCTTTTGCCGGCCTTCGCGCTTGCCGCGGCATGCTTGCTGGACGCTGCTTTGGATCGAAGGAAGTGGCTTATCCCAGCTGTGCTGGCGTTCCCCCTCCTGAGTCTGCTGGCGATCTCGTTTCATTGGCCATATACCGCAGGTGACCTCGGTTATGTGAGCATCTACGATCGCAACACCTGGCTTCACGCTGAAATCCTGCGAGCCATAACCGATAGCGCACTGGTCCATCCGGGCCAGCGGAAGGTGATTCTGTTGGGCACGGGCCGGGCACTCTTCAATGCCGACAACTTCCAACTCACCGCGTTGCAAAACCGCCTGCCGCTCGACGTCCGGACCACTGCCTACGAGAAAGATTGGGCTCGTCTTCTCGACTTGGCCCGCGCGTCATCCTATTTCGTATACAAACAAGGGGGCGAGCCCGAATCGGCATTTTTCAACATTCGCAGCGCCGAACTCATTGAATATCTAAGAAGCTCGCCCGAGTGGGACGAAATCCCCTTCGGACGCGTCTTGCCCGACGGCGGGACCGCCCATATCCTCCGGCACGGACGCTGATTGGGCCTGCGTCAAGCGAGGCGCCCGCATCGGCTAGAATAGAAGGCTGGAGGCCTAATTGGCGGAAGACACAAAGAAGCAAAAAGAAAATCTTTGGAAAGCCGACTATATCGGCAGCGGCACATTCGTGATCCACAAGCCCAAGCGCAAGAAGCCCAAGCTGCGCCAGAGCCGGTTGAAGGGCACGGTCCGCGGGGCCCGCAAGTAATCCAGCCGCTGTACACTGTCTCTTGATCCCACAGGAGACTGTTTCCCCTCAAATCAAGGACGGGTTGGCAGAGGCCCTGGCCAAGGCGTACGCCACCCTGGTGAAGCGCCAGCGGTCCAGTACGGCCTTCGTGCGCTGGACCGCGCCGCGCCGCCGCCAGCACGATTTCGTCTGGCTGGACCCTGGCCAGGAAACTCTCTTCACCAGCGGCCGCGAACTGGCCGTTAAACGCACTAGCCCCGTTTACGAATCGATCAACGGCATGATGTCGGCGATCGAATTGAATCCGTATGAGCGCGAGCTTTATTACGGATATCCCTGCCTGTACGGATTCGTGGATGGAGTCGCCATTCGCGCTCCCATCTTTGCGATGCCGGTCTCCATCATCGCCGATGGCAGTTCGCTGATCATCGCCGAACTGGAAGACGTCCTCCGCTTCAATTCCCTCCCGTTTCGCACTGAGCACGATAGCGCGGCCAAGGATCAGGCGCTGGCCCGGCTGATCGATTCCACCCCCGCGCTACCACTAACCCTCGCGGCGCTGCGCGTTTTTTGCGAGAATCTGGCGCGCGACCTGGGCGTTCAAAACGACGCGCAACTCGACGGAAGCTTATTGCCGCCGCCCGCGGAACCCAAGACCGCCACACCCCTGCGAACCATAGATGCCGCCGCGTGCTTCATTGCTCCCAAGGGCAATTATTTTCTGGCCAGCGACCTGGAGCAGATCGCCGCCGCCGGATCGCTCGGCGTCGCTCAGTCCGCCTGGGGCTGGCTGATCGGCAAGCGCGGAGCGCTGGGAACCAGTGAAGATTTCCGTGATTCGCGCAAAGTGTTCTTTCCCTTCTCGTCTAACCCCAGCCAGCGCCGCGTGGCGCTGCTGGCGTCCGATCCCAACAACCGGATCATCGTGGTGCAAGGTCCGCCGGGTACCGGCAAATCGCTCACCATCGCCAACACGGCGTGCGACCTGATCGCTCGGGGCAAGCGCGTGCTAATCAGCTCGCAGAAGAACAAGGCGCTGGAAGTGGTGGACGAATTATTGCGGCATCTGGGCCTGGAACAGATGCCCATGACGCTGCTCCGCCAGGATCGCGAATCGCGCCGGGCCTTGCGCGAGAGCCTGGATTGCATTCGTAAACAACGAGCCGCCGGGGAGACTCGCAAGGAGGTGGTGCGCGAATCCGCGGCACACGCCGGCACAGCCGCGGATGTGGCTTCGTTGGATGATGCACTGTCAGGAACGCTGCAAGCCGAGCATGACGTATATGGCGCGGCCCAAACCGTGAGGACCGCCAGCGGCCTGCTGCGGCGCTGGGGGGCCCGCGCGAATCTGCAACTGACGCTCTGGTCCGCGAAACGCAAGGCGCCCCGACTCTCCGACGAGATCGCGGAACAGGCCCGCCAGCGGCGTTCCGATCTGTTGGATCGAGCCGTGCGAGTGCTCAAGATGTCCGCGGAGGACCGGGTGGCCTCGGCCACGCGCGATGAACGCAATAACCTGCACGAATTCGCGAAGCTCCTGGGGCGCGATCAGGGCAGCGCGAAGAACTTCAGCGTGTTCGACCGTCTGAAGCGCGACCCCGAGCGCTGCCACAGCCTGCTCAAGATTCTGCCCTGCTGGATCATGACCCCGGATGACGTCGCCCGCCTGTTCCCCTGCGAGCCGGGCCTGTTCGACGTGGTGATCATCGACGAAGCGTCCCAATGCGATCTCCCGTCCATGACGCCGGTGCTCTACCGCGCTAAACAAGCAATCATCGCGGGCGATTCCAAGCAAATGCAATCCCAGCGTTTCGCCTTCACGTCGACGCAGGTGGCCGCGCAGGCCTGGAGCGAGCAGAAGCTCGGCCTGCTTGATCCCGAAGGCAATTACGATCCCGCCCGCACTGACCTGCTGGCCCTGGCATCCATCCGGAAGGACGAAGAGGCGTTCCTTGATGAGCACTATCGTTGCCTGCCGCCCATCATTGCGTTCTCAAACAAGCGCTGGTATCGCGGCCGTCTGCGAATCATGCGCGACGACGAAGACAAGCGTTTCGGCGAGGCCGAGGCTAAGGCCGTGAGGCTCCACCGAGTTACCGATGGCAACGTTCACCCGGGCACGCAAGAGAACGAACGCGAAGCGGCGGAACTAGTGGGGCATCTGAAGGCGCTGATGGAGCAACCGGAGTATGCGGATGCCACCTTTGGGGTCATCTGCCTTTTTGAAGAGCAGATGCGCCTGATGAACGATCTGGTGCGGGACCAGATCCCCGAAGAACTGCGGACCGCTCACGATCTGGTGGTGGTGAATCCGGATGGTTTTCAGGGCGACGAACGCGACGTGATCTTCTATTCGCTTTCCTATGACGCCAACGGGATGACGCAAGCCGCTCTTTCGGCGCGTCAGGCAGACCGCGAGCACGTTCAAGGCATGCTGAACGTCGCGTTTACCCGCGCGCGGGATGAGATGCACATCTTCCATACCGCTGCGATCGGCGAGTTCGGCATGGCGTCAGGGGGAGGTGCGATTCGCGAATGGCTGGAACACTGCCAATCCTGCGGCGCCGCAGCATCTACGCCGCAATCCTCCGAGGCAAGATCGGAATTCGAAGCCGACGTGGCCCAAAGCCTGGGCGTGAAAACGACCACCCGGTATCCGGCTTGCGGCCTGGAGATCGACTTTGTAGCCGAAGCCAACGGCCGCAGAGTCGCGGTGGAATGCGACGGACATTTCGAAACCGCGGATGCCGCGCGGCAGGAGACTCTGGAGCGCGCCGGTTGGACCGTAGTCCGGATCCCGTATCGAGCCTGGCGTGTAGATCGAGAGGCGCAAGCCCGCCGCGTTCTGTCGGCTCTCGAAGGCAAGCAGCCGGCCCAGCAGCAGCCCGTGGTCTCGCA
Organism: Acidobacteriota bacterium; assembly: GCA_030776455.1. Lineage (GTDB taxonomy): Bacteria > Acidobacteriota > Terriglobia > Bryobacterales > Bryobacteraceae > JALYHQ01. The sequence continues at coordinate 39,103 of JALYHQ010000119.1, forward strand.
GCCCGCCGATCCCGTCTTGGTTGTGGATGCGCAGGAGGCGGCCATAATCTCGGCCTTGAAAGATGGCGCATCCGACGTGGAAGCGGTGATGCGCGGAGCCCGCACTCATCTCGGACATTCGCGGTTGGGCCCCCGCATACGGTCTGCGCTGGAGCACTCCATCGCCATGCTGCGCAGCCGCGGCGTCATCTTTGGCGAAGAAAATGAATACTTCCTGAGCGAATCCGCGCGGGTATCGCGCGTGAGCGTGCGGGTTGCGCGCGGAAGTTATCGGCGTTAGCGCCGCTTCAACCCCGAAGTATCCATCTTGTCCCCCGCGCGCCGCATGGCGTCCTTCAGCAGCGCCATCAACTCATCCCGCCGCAATTCCCGCGCCGCCTCGCCCGCCAGATTCTCCAGCTCATACGGATCGGCGCCGAGGTTATACTGCGCCGTCACCTTGAACTCCCGATCGATCACCAGCTTGTCCAGCCCGCGCACCAGCATTCTCCACTCGTCTTTCTCCCCCAGCTTCCCCTGTGCATATATGGACTCCGTCCGCCCCCCGCCATTCTCGACCTCCAACCCGCAGAGAGTCAAAATCCTCGGCATCAGCTCCACATTGGACGATACGCGGTGGTCCACGCCTCCCGCCGCGATTCTCGCCGGATACCGCAGCACCAGCGGAACCCGCGCCGATTCCTCATACGGGACATTCTTGTCCTCCAGCCCATGCGACGTCAGCATGTCGCCATGATCGGACGTAAACACCACGATGGTGTCGCGCGCCAGGCCCCGTTCGTCGAGAGCAACCAGCAAGCGCCCGATGTTCACGTCGATAGCCGAACACAGCGCATAATAACCGGCATACCCCTCTCGCGCTCGCTCCTCCAGCTCCTCGGGAACGTTGGCCCGTAACCGCACTTCCAGATTCTCCAGCTTCACCGCGCGCGGCGGATGCGGCGGTCCCCAGGAAACGTACAAGAAAAATGGCAAGGCGCGATTTTGTTTCAGAAACTCGATGGCCAGCGCGGTCTGGTCGTCGGGTTCAAAGCCGGATACCCGAACAGCCTCGGGCCGGTCGCGAAAATAGAGCGAGTCGTAATAACGATTGCCGCGATTAAACGCGGCCCAGTAGTCGAAGCCGTGGCGTCGCGGTCCGGGCGGGACAAAGCCGGGCGTGGGCGCGCCGTCCAGGTGCCATTCGCCGATGTAGCCGGTGCGGTAGCCCGCGCTCTTCAGCTCGCGGGCGAGCGATGGTTGATCGGGCGGAAGCGGCGAGCTGTCATTGATGACGCCGCAAGCATGCGGATAACGGCCGGTAAGCAGGCTGGCGCGCGACGGAGCGCACAGCGGATACGTAGCATAGCAGCGGTTGAACTGGAGTCCTTCAGTGGCCAAGCGGCCCAAATTGGGAGCGTGAAGCCCAGGAGCCGCGCCGGGCATGGCTTGCGCGCGCCATTGGTCGGCCAGCAGAAACAGGACGTTGGGCTGGCGATGCGGCGCTTCAGGCGGGGGCGCTTGCGCGAAAGCGGCGGCCGTGCCGGTAAGAACAAACTGGCGGCGCGTCAGGCGCATCCAGACACCACGCTAACACAATCACGCCATTCGGCCGATAATTGATCTGCATGCAAATCAACCGGGCAGCGGCGTTGCGAGGAGCGCGCGTGGCGGGCGCGGTGGCCATTGTTTGCGCGATTATCGAAATTGAGTTTCATCTCCACGGGCTGCGCAATACCACCGTCACCTACTCGCTGCTGCTGGCGATCTTGTTCTTCGCCGTCCGCTGGGGGCGAGTGGCGTCGATTGCGGCGTCTGTTGTCGCGGCCGTCGGCTTCATCATCTATTTTCAGGAACCCGTAGGCAAGCTGGAGGTCAAGGATCCGCAGGGCTGGCTGGCCGTGATCGCATTTCTGCTGACCTCGGTGATTGTCAGCCAAGTGGCGCTGCAAGCCAAACTGCAGGCCCGGGCTGCGCTGGAGCGGCAGCGCGAAACCGAACGCCTGTACGAATTGGGACAGGCCCTGCTCGCCAGCGGAAGCGCCGAGGCGGCCGCCTGGACCGCCATTCATAAGCTGATTCCAATCTTCGGCGCGAAGTCGGCGGCATTTCATTTTCGCGCTGGTCAGGTTACGCACCGCGCGGGTGATGAACAATCGCCAGTGCGCGAAAGCGTCCTCCGCGAGACAGCGGTTTCCGGCGTGGTATTCGCAGACCGCGAGCAACTGCTCGCGGCGGTACCGGTGCGCGTGAAGGGCGAACCCGTTGGCAGCCTCGGCATCCGGGGCATCGGTCTGTCGGAGACCGTGCTGCGTTCCATCGGCGCTCTGCTCACTGTGGTAATGGAACGCGTGCTAGCATCCGACAAGCTGCTGGTGGCGAATCAGGAGCTGGAAAAGCGGCACCAGCAGCTCGACCAGGAGAAGCGTACCTCCGAGAAATTGCTGCTGAACATTCTGCCCGCCGAGGTGGCCGACGAGATGCGTTCGCGCGGTATCGTTGCGCCTAAGTATTTCGAGGACGTGACCATCCTGTTCACCGATTTCGTGGGTTTCACCATGTCCACCGAGAAGCTGGCGGCAGAGGATCTTGTAGTAATCCTGAACGAATACTTCACCGAGTTTGACCACATCGTGAAGCGTTACGGCCTGGAGAAGATGAAGACCATCGGAGACAGCTACATGTGCCTCAGCGGCCTGCCGGCCCGCAATCCCGCGCATCCGGTGGATACGGTGATGGCGGCGTTTGAAATGCTGGAGGTGGTGAAGCGCCGCGACCGCGAGGATTCGCCGGTGCGCTGGAAAATCCGCATCGGCATCCACACCGGCCCGGTAATCGCGGGCGTGGTAGGCATCAACAAGATCGCGTTCGATATCTGGGGCGACACCGTAAACTACAGCTCGCGCATGGAATCGAGCGGCGAGCCGAACCGCATTAACTTGAGCGAGCGGACCTGGTCGCGGGTCAAGGATTTTTTCGAATGCGAGCATCGGGGCAAAGTGGCGACCAAGGAGAAGCGGGAGTACGACATGTATTTTGCCAACGGCGTCCTGCCCGCGCTGGGGAAGGATAGCCGCGAGTGTCCGCCGCCCGCTTTCACGCGCCGGTATCACGTTTACTTCCAGAAGGACCCGCCCGCGTTTCCGGAGTTTCTGATGGACCGATGCTATACTGCTCAGCAA
>JALYHQ010000120.1 GCA_030776455.1 Acidobacteriota bacterium
GAAAGGCTTGCCCTACGACCCCGCCCCGGATGGCTTCGTTTATGCGAGCGCCGAAATCGCCCTCGAACACGACCGCCGCCACCGCCGCCACCTCTCCAAAATCGCCGAGCAAGCCGGCTTCGATCTCACGAAATACCAAAAGGAGGCCGCCTGACCCGCGTGAAGCAGCCCCCCATCACCCAGAAACCGGTAGCACATGCTTCAGCTTGTGCTCGAAACTCATTGCTCGATTTTGGCTGGAATGCTCGCGCAGTATCGCCACTCTGATCTGACGGCGGTAGCGGACGTCATCGAACCCGGATTGGAAAAGGCGTCAAACCTCCAGCGGTTACTTCAGAGCCGCGCCCGAAGGAAGCGTAACGAGTGCACCCAGCACCCCAGTCTCGTGAAGTGCAGGATATAGCTGCGCTCGTTCTGGTGGTCGGCGAAAACAGCATGGGTGTCACCCTGCGAAAATAGAATTGTCCCCCTCATGACCGGCACAATCCTCCAAATCAACATCTCACCCGGCGGCGTGCCGAAGCGCCCCATCCCCGAAGCCACCGTAACGCCCGCTGGCATCGCCGGCGATTCCTGGGCGCATCCCGATATTCACGGCGGCCCCAGGCAGGCGGTGCTTCTGATTACGGCCGAATCGATTGAAGAACTCACGGCGGCCGGTTTTCCGCTGTTCTTCGGAGCGCTGGGCGAGAACCTGACTACGCGCGGCTTGGATCGGCGCCAGATGCGTTTCGGGCAGCGCTATCGCATCGGCGATGTGCTGATTGAGTTGACCAAGATGCGTGCTCCGTGCGCCACGCTCGATATATACGGTCCCGGGATCCAGCGCGCGGTTTATGACGCGCAAGTGAAAGCGGGGGATGCATCGTCGCTTCGCTGGGGCCTCGGCGGATTCTACGCGGCCGTGCAGCACGGCGGCATCATCCGGCCGAATGATAAAATCGCGTTAGTGGACCAGGTCGTCTAGTTAAGCATGCCGGAGTTGCTCGAGGCCATCGAGTTCCGTGAGCCTGCCCGAGCCCGCCGCGACGCCGCGGAGTGGTCCGGGGAGCTGACTCCGGAAGTTCAAAAACAGATCGAAATGCTGCTGCGGACAGCGGCAGACCCGGACCGCGCGGTCCACTATCTGGCGGAATTGCACAAACGGCAGCCGGATGCCTTCCGCCGCGTGGCCGCTGTTCCAGCGCGGCTGCAGTACCTGGTCACGGTGTTTTCCCACAGCCATTTTCTGTCGGATGAAGTGCTGCAGAATCCACAGTGGGTGGAGCAGATTCGCGATCTGGATCGCGTGATTTCATCGGACGAATATGCCGAGCGGCTCACCGCCGAAGGTCCGCGGGACGCGCTGGCGCTTGCGCTGTTTCGCCGGCAGCAGATACTCCGTGTTCTGCTGCGGGACGTGCTGGGGTTCGGAACCCTGGCGGAAATCACGGAAGAACTTTCGAACCTTGCCGACGCCATACTGGACGTCACGTACCGGCAGATTCGATCCGAGCTGATCGCGCGCCACGGGACCCCGCGGTATCGGGATGAATCGGGGCGCGAGGGCGAATGCGGCATGGCCGTAATCGCACTGGGCAAGCTCGGCGGCCGCGAGTTGAATTACAGCTCGGACGTGGACCTGATGTTCGTGTACACGGCCAACGGCGAGACCGACGGTCCGGCGCCCATTTCGAACAAAGAGTTTTACAAGAAAGTGGCCAACCGCTATACCGAGCTGCTTTCTACTTACACCTCAGAAGGCCTGTGCTATCGCGTGGATCTGCGTCTGCGGCCGGATGGCAGCCTGGGCGAGATTTGTATTTCGCTCGAAGGCGCGCGGCGTTATTATCAAAACCGGGGGCGCGACTGGGAGCTGCAGATGCTGATCAAGGCGCGCGCGGCCGCGGGTGACCGCGATACCGGACGCGAGCTTCTTGATTCAGTGGAGCCGCTCATTTATTCCACCACTCTAGACTTCTCGGCGGTGGAAGCCGTGTCGCTGACGCGCGAGCGCATCGGGGAAAAACTGGGCAAGCGGCGCGGTCCTAAGGCGGCGGCCTTTGACGTGAAGCTGGCGCCGGGCGGAATCCGCGATATTGAATTTCTGGTGCAGTGTCTGCAGCGGCTGCACGGGGGGCGCGTTCCCTGGGTACGGCACGGAGGAACGTTGCTGGCGCTGGCGCGGCTGAGCGACAAGGATCTGCTGTCGGAAATGGAATACGGGCGGCTGGTGGCGGCGTACCGCTTCTTGCGGAATCTGGAGCACCGGCTGCAGTTCGCGGATGACCGGCAGACGCACACGCTGCCCATCGATCCAGCCGAGCTCGACCTGCTCGCGGCGAAAATGCCGGCGCCGCAGATCGGTCGCGCGCCGTCCGGACACGCTCTGCTGCGCGAATTGCATGCCCATCTGGACGCGGTGCAGGACGTCTACCAGCGTGCGGTCCACGCCCAGCAGCCGGTCTATTACAGCATTTCGCCGCCGGTGATTCCGGAGCCGCACCACGTGGATGGGCCGGGGCCCGCGTCCACCAATCTGGTCCGGTTTCTGGATCAGGCCGCGCCGCGCCTGGCCGCGGTGGTTGCGAGAGCGGCGCGGCGGCGAGGCTCGCGCGCGTTCGAGCACTTTCTGGAGAAAGTGATTCCAAATCCAGGCTGGCTGGCGCTGCTGGATCAAAGCGAAGCACTGGCGCGCCATATTCTGGACATCTTCGAACATAGCCCGCATTTCTCGGACGAGCTGATCCGAACGCCGGAGCTGCTGGATGATGCCTCGCGCCTCCATGAGGAGCCGTCGTATGCTCCGCTGGGGCCGCTGCTGGACGATGTGTCCGATCTGCGGCGGCTGTTCCGTCGGGAGATGTTCCGCATCCAGGCCGCCAGCATGTGCCTCAGCGTGCCGATTTTCGAAACGCTGGAAGCTACCTCCGCTCTGGCGGATTGGGCGCTGGGCGCGGCGTATCGCATGGCCGTGGACCAAACCGTGTCCGCGCATCCGCCGGCACAGGCAGGTTATCCGGCGAAAGCCCAGATGATGGTGATTGCGCTGGGGCGGCTCGGCTTGCGCGAGTTCGATCTGGCATCCGACGCCGATCTCGTTTTCATTCTGCCCGACGAGGACGCATCCGAGCATCTGTTCTGGACCAAGGTGGCCGGACGCATGATCGATCTCTTGACGGCCTACACTTCCGACGGTGTGATGTTCGCCGTGGACACGCGGCTGCGGCCCAACGGGGCGGCTGGATCGCTGGTGCAGTCCGAGAGTTCGTACAAAGAGTATTTCTCGCGGTCGGCGGAGGCGTGGGAGGGCATTTCGTACATGAAAGCCCGCGCCGTGGCCGGCGGAATGGAACGCGCTACTACTTTTCTCACCGAGCTGCAGCAGGTGGACTGGCGGCATTACGGGCAGAGCGGGCGCTCGAAGAAAGATCTGCGCCAGATGCGGCTGCGGCTGGAGCGCGAGCACGGCTCCGAGAATCCATTGAAGGCCGCCGAGGGCGGGTTTTACGATATCGACTTCGCGCTGCTGTATCTGCGGCTGAAGAGCGCGGGGATTTTTTATCCCGTGCTGAACACGCCGGCGCGCATCGACATCATCGAGAAGATGGGACATCTGGAGCGCGCGGACGCCGAGTTTCTTCGCGACGCGGCGACGTTTTACCGGGCCGTGGATCACGGGCTGCGGATCTACTCGGGACATACCGAGGGGAATCTGCCCAGTTCCGAAACGCAGCGGGACGTGCTCACCGAACTGGTGCGACGCTGGACGCCCGAGCATTTGAGCCATCAGCCGCTGGAGGGCGTCCTGACCCAGATTCGCGGGCGAACTCGCGACATTTTCGATAAGCTATTCTCGTAGCAATTGGAGCGCTAGACCATGAACAGCAGACGCACCTTTTTGATGACTGCCGGAGCGGCGGCCATGACTCAGGTCCAGCCCGGCAAAGCAGCGGCCAGTGACCGTATCCGAGTGGCCGTCATCGGCGTGAATGGGCGCGGCAAGGATCATATCCGGGGCTTCCAGGGCCTGGAAGACGCCGAGGTCGCGATGTTGTGCGACGTGGACAGCAAAGTTCTGGCGGAACGCGCCGGCCAGTTCGAAACCGAATACGGGCGCAAAATAGCCACCGTAGGCGATTTGCGGCGCGTGTTCGAGAACAAGTCCATCGACGCGGTGAGCATCGCGACGCCCAATCACTGGCATGCGCTGGCGACCATCATGGCGTGCCAGGCGGGCAAGGACGTTTACGTCGAGAAGCCCGGCGCGCACAATATTTACGAAGGCCGGAAGATGGTGGAAGCGGCGCACAAGTACAACCGCATTGTGCAGCACGGAGTCCAATTGCGCAGCTCGGAAGCGCTTCAGGAAGCCGTCGCGCACTTGCGCAAAGGCACTATCGGAAACGTCTACATGGCGCGCGGACTGGTGTATCGCTGGCGGCCGTCCATCGGACACAAACCGGACGAGCCCACACCGTCGTATTTGAACTGGGATCTCTGGCAAGGGCCCGCGCAGACTCGTAACTTCACGCGGCGTCTGGTCCACTACAACTGGCACTGGCACTGGGATTACGGGAATGGCGACGTCGGCAATCAGGGCATCCATGAAACCGACATGTGCATGTGGGGGCTGGGCGTGGACAAGTTTCCAAGCAAAGTGACGGCCATGGGCGGTAAGTTCCTGTTCGATGACGATAAGGAAACGCCGGAGACGCTGTCATCGACGTACCTTTATCCGGAAGAGAAAAAGATCATCGAGTTCGAAGTGCGGCCCTGGTGCACCAATAACGAAGATGGCGCCGGCGTGGGGAATCTGTTCTACGGCTCGGAAGGCTACATGGTGGTCAACGGGTACGACAAGTACGAGATTTTCCTCGGGCAGAAGCGCGAGAAGGGACCGGCGCGCAAGGCCGGAGGAAATCACTTCGCGAATTTCATTAAAGCGGTGCGGAGTAGAAAGACGGCGGACCAGAACGGGCCGGTGGAGACCGCTCACCTGGCATCAGGACTTGCACACTTGGGGAATATTTCTTATCGCCTCGGGCGGCAGTTGACGTTTGATCCAGTGGCTGAGAAGTTTGTGGGGGATGCGGAGGCGGACGCGCTGTTAACCCGGAAGTACAGGGCGGGGTTTGTCGTGTAGTCTTGCGGTTTGCACAGCGGCCAGATACTGGCGTGCTCGCTGTTCGAACAGCTCGTGGTTGCCGGACGCGTCTATCAGCTCGCTGCCTACGCCGCAGGCGCAGGCGCCTGCCTTCAGAAAATCTCCGATAGTATCGAGATTCACGCCCCCGGTGGGCATCATCTCGATATGCGGGAACGGGCCCCGCAAAGACTTGATGTACTTTGCGCCTCCCATTGCGCTCGCGGGGAAAACCTTGACCGCGTCGGCGCCGGCTTCCCAGGCGGTTAGAATCTCGGTGGGCGTAAGCGCGCCGGGGAAGATCAGCTTGGAATAGCGTTTCGCGATTTCGATGGTCTTCAGGTTCAGGCTGGGAGTGACGAAGAATTCTGACCCGGCCAGCATGCACGCGCGCGCGGTTTCAGGATCGAGGACGGTGCCCGCGCCCAGGATAAGCCGATCGCCGAACTCATCCGCCACCTTCTCGAGCGCGCGGATGGCCCCAGGAACCGTCATGGTGATTTCGGCGGCGCGAATGCCGCCCCGGTAGATAGCTTCAATCGCGCGAATGGCTAATTCCGCGGAGCCGGTGCGGATAACCGGCACGATCCCGATTTCTTTGATGGCGGAAAAGACGGCAGCCTTATGCACTACCAGCCCAGACCTTTTGTCTTCGTGCGAATGCGGCAGAGATAGCTATCGGCGGTGATGTACAGCGTGGAACCGTCGTTGCCCCAATTGCAGTTGGAAGTGCGCTGGCCGGTGTCGATACGGCCAAGGTGAGTTCCATCAGGCGCGAAGATGTGGACGCCGCCGGGGCCGGTGGCCCACAGGTTGCCGTCGCGATCGATCTTCATGCCATCGGGCAGCCCAGGGAGCTTATCGACAAGCGCCGTAACCTCGGCGAACACGCGGCCCTTGCCCAGCGTGCCATCGGTAGCGACCGGAAACGCCATCCAAATTGCGCGAGCGGGATCGGACTGCGAAACATACAGCGTCTTTTCATCGGGTGAGAATGCGATTCCGTTGGGACGCGCCAGCTCGCGCGTCATCAGCGTCACCACACCGGCCGGTGTCACGCGATAGACGCCGCAGAAATCCAGCTCCCGCGTGGGATCTTCGAACTGCTTGGGCAGACCGTACGCGGGATCGGTGAAATAAAGGTCGCCGTTGGATTTGAAAACGAGGTCATTGGGGCTGTTGAAGCGGTGCCCGTCGTACTTGTCGGCCAGCGTGCGCTTGCGGCCGGCAGGTCCGAGGCGCGCGATGCGCCGGTCGCCGTGTTCGCACAGGGTCAGGCGGCCCTGCTTATCCACCACCAGGCCGTTACTGCCGGGTTCGGCGCTGTACTGACCCTCGCCAGTGTAGCCGGAAGGCTTCAAGTAGACGCTGACCGGCTCGCCTTCCTTCCACTTCATCACCGAGTTGCGCGGGATATCGGAAAACAGCAAATAGCCGCCGTCGCGAATCCAGACCGGGCCCTCGGACCACGCGAATCCCGACGCAATCACTTCGAGCTTTGCGTCCGGCGCTAACAACGCATCCAGGCGCGGATCGTCTCGAATGATTTTTCCCATGGGGGCTTGGCCGGGCAAAAGCGCGGCTAGCAGCAGCGCGATCGCAATGCAGCGCACGGCTTAGTGCCCTTGCAGATCGAAGGTGCTGGTGCCGGGAACTCGGACCTTGAAGTAAGCGGCTTCCCATTCCGAGTGATACGGGGCGGCGGCGTAGGCTTTACGCGCATCCGGTCCGCCGAGGTGCATGCACACGCCCCATTGACGCGTAGCGCCGCCGATTTCCATGGGCCGGCCCAGCTTGCTGTACCAGACATGCTTCACGGCCGGAATCTTGGACGGCAGCGCGTCCGTGGCCTTGAAGAAAGCCTGCCAGTCGGCGTCGGACGCCTTGTCAACCGCGGTGAACAGGAAACAGTGCACCAGATTATCGTCGGCCGCGGACGCAGTAGCCGCGAGCATAATAGCCGACGCCGCCAGAGCAAAGAATATTTTCATTCGTGACCTCCTTGAAGTAACAATTGTACCGGACAACCCCACCCCACAGCGGCTAAGGAATTTGCGTTCGGAGAATTTTCAGAGGCGCGCCGATTTCGAATGGCGCTGAGCCGGGGGGGACCAGCCAAGTCTCCCCCGCCCTCGTCTCATTACGCCCGATCGAACCCGTCCCCTCCAGCACAATCAGCAATTGAAAATGATCGGTGCCCGGATGGCATGTGCCAGATTCGAGGATGCCGGTATAGAAGTACGGGCAACTTACCGGCAGCGAAACGCGTCCGGCGTCCGATGGCTCCCGAACCGCAACGGCGAGCGCTTTCTCCACATGAAGCTCGCGATCGCGGCCATAGTCGTACAAACGGTAGGTCACATTCGAGTGCTGCTGCACTTCACACAGTACGACGCCCGCGCCAATGGCATGTATCGTTCCGGCGGGAATGAAGAATGTATCGCCCACGCTCGCATCGAACCAGCACAGGCGCTTCTCGATCTCTCCCGAGAGCGCATCCGCGCGCAGCTGCTCCAGCGAAACCGGCTCGCGGAGGCCGATAGCGACTTGTGCGCCCGGCTCAGCGCGCAGAACGTGCCACATCTCGGTCTTGCCCAGGGAATTCTCATGCGCGGCGGCGAAAGCATCGCCGGGGTGCACCTGTACCGACAAGCGTTCGGACGTGAGTACGAATTTCACCAGCAGCGGCAAATCGGCTTCGAACCAGACTTCTCCGATCCTGCCGCGCACGTCTGGATACCAAGGCGCGAGATCGGTGACGCCCCACACCTTCTCGTGAAAGCTGGCCGGAATCCGCCGGATTCGCTCAGCGCTCACCGAGGAACCGCTCGATCCGATCCAGGCCGCGCTGCAGTTCTTCCATCGATGTCGCGTATGAAATGCGAACGTGCTCGGCAGTACCGAAAGCCTCGCCGGGAACCACCGCCACGTGCGCCTGGGACAGCAGCTTCTCGGACCATTGCATCGCGGAGGCGATGCCATTCCGAAAACCCGTGGAAATATTCGGATAGGCGTAGAACGCGCCCTTGGGTTCCGAAATGGTGACGCCGGGCATGGCCCGCAAGCGCTTGACGACATAATCCCGGCGCTTGCGATACTCGTCGAGCATTACAGGAATGGAGTCCTGCGGACCGCGCAGGGCCTCAATCGCCGCCTTCTGCGAAATCGATGTGGGATTGGAGGTGGTGTGGCTCTGCAGCTTTGACATCGCATCGATCAGCGGCTTCGGCGCCAGCGCAAATCCGACGCGCCATCCGGTCATCGAATAGGTCTTGGAGAGCGAGCCGGCCACGATGACATTCTCCTTGGCGCCCGGCTGCGCGGCGATGGAGAAGGGCTCGTCTTCGTACAGGAAACGGCAGTAGCACTCATCTGTCATCAGTCGCACGCTGCGCCTGGCGGCGAGCTGATAGATTCTGGCGAACTCGGCGCGGCTCAGCACGGCGCCGCTGGGATTACCCGGCGAATTGATAATCAGCAGACGAGTACGGTCACTGATGTAAGGCTCCAGCATGTCGGCCGTGAACGTGAATCCATTGCCCTCGTCCGTGGGAACGAAGACACACTTGCCGCCTGCATAGTTCACTACATCCTTGTATGTCACCCAATACGGCACCGGAATCAGCACTTCGTCGCCCGGCTCCACGATGGCCTGCATGATATTGAAGATGGCGTGCTTGCCGCCCACGGTGACCATGCACTCCGATGGCGCGTAGTCCGTACCGTAATCGGTGCGGTGGCGATCGCAGATAGCCTTTTTCAGCTCCAGCGTTCCACCCGTCGCCGTATACTTCGTGAAGTTCGCCGCGATGGCATCCACGGCCGCCTGCTTAATATTCCCCGGAGTGGGAAAATCGGGTTCGCCGGCGCCGAAATCCACCACGTCGACGCCATCGCGGCGTAGACGGTCGGCTTCCGCCGCTACCTTCATGGTGGAGGATTCGCTGATCAGCGAAATCCGCTCGGCCAGTTCGACACTTGTTTGCATTGAGGTTCAGTTATCTCCGAGGAGTCTTTTTTTAAGTTTACTCTCTACCGAGGCCGGCACAAGGCCCGATATGTTCCCTCCGAACGAGATCACCTCCTTCACCAGCTTGGAACTGATGAAGGAGTAGGCCTCGCCCGCCATCAAAAACACCGTCTCGATCTCCGGCCGCAGACGCCGGTTCATTAAGGCCATCTGCAGCTCATACTCGTAATCGGAGACCGCGCGGATGCCCCGGATGATAAAGCTGGCGCCCTGTTCGGCCGCGAATTCCACCAGCAGGCCGTCAAATGAGCTCACCTCCACATTGGGAAGATGAGTCACCACCTCCCGCAGCATCTCGATCCGTTCGGCGACGCTGAACAGCGACGTTTTTTCGTCATTGCGCAGGATGCCGATGATCAAATGATCAGCCAGGCGCGCCGCCCGTGCGATGACATCCAAGTGGCCGTTGGTGATGGGGTCAAACGATCCCGGATAGACCGCGACCACTCGTTTTGAGATCAAGGCTTGCCTTCGCCAGGATGGTAGATGCGTTCGGCGTTGGCTTTGATCTCGGCGAGGTCGAACCAGGCCGGTTTGAACTGCTGTTTCGCGTACAGCTCGGACTGGTCGAAATAGTGCTTCGAATGCGTATCCGAGTTCTCGCCGAACACCAGGATCGACCGCGCCTTGGGCGCCGGGGCAAACTCCACCACCGAGATGAACGAATGTCCTGCCACGCCGTAGCGGCGCTTCTGGCCTTTCTGCGGGCGCGAATAAAAGTTGAACACGATGCCCACATCGCCCGGGCCGCCCGCCACAGGCAGGCTGACCGCCGCATCGTCGAACGGCTCGGCGCCCCCGGATTGCCGGCGCTCGAGACGGTTCAGGTCGCCATAAGGCACCTTCCAGGTTCCGAAGTTCGCCTCCAGATCCGCAACCACCTGCTCCAACGAGACCAGGGGCTCCTGCTTCGGCTTGGCCACCGGAATCACGGCTGTACCTTTCTGCTTTTCATGCCACAGCAGGTAGAGCGTCATGGGCACCGAATCAATGCGGCTCACATGGTCCCAGTTCCGCAGCAGCGCGACCGGTTCCTCCAGCTTCGCGGTCTTAGCCTTATCCCAGGCATCCGCGAGCGGCGGAATTTCGGTTTCGGCCTCGATCACGTAGGTGTCGAATCCCGCTTTGGCCCATTCATCGAACGTGAACTTGTCCTTGTTGAACAGGATACGCCGGGAAATGCGCGCCCGCGCATTGTCGGGCTCGCCCACCATGTACGGCGGATACTCCCGCGCGTCCGGATTTCCGAACGCCGTGGTGGCGAACGGCGTCGAATTGCAGTTCTGCAAGAAGCCGGTTTTTGGATTGGTCATCTGAGGCAGCTCGTTGAAGCTGTGATAGCCGTGCCACTCGGTTTCCGAGGTGCTTCCGTCCACCGCTTTCGACCAGTCAAACTTCGTCGAGCGCTTTGGGACCGCGCCGTTATAGACGTAAAAGATATTCCCCTCTCGATCCGCGTAGACGGCGTTGAACATGGGCACGGCAACCGCCGACATGGCTTGTTTGAATTGATCCAGGTTGCGAGCCTTGCTCATGGCGTACCACTCGGCCAGCTGCCCGCCTTCCTCGAACTGCGCCATTCTCACCGTGAGGAATTTCCCGTTGCGCTTCGCGACTACCGGCCCGTGATGGGTCTTGCGGAACGTATAAGACTTTTCAGTGAGACCGTTCGCGCCCTTCACGCGGATGATCTCGGTCCATTCTTCGGCCTTCCGCCATGCGCCGTCGTAACGGTACGCCAGCGGATCTTGCGGATTCTCGAAGGCTTCCTCCCACAGGTCCACGATGTCAGGCGCGTTTACCGTGTGGCTCCAGCCCAGAACGTCGTTATGCCCGATGGTTGGAAAGGCGGATCCAAAGAACGATGCGCCGGACATGTTCAAGCCTTCGTCGCTGTGCACATGCCCTTCGTACCATTGGCCCACACCGAAGAATGGCTGGTGCGGATTGATGAACAGCATCGCGTGGCCGTTCGCGCTCTTGGAGGGCGCGACAGCCCACATGTTGGATCCCTGGGTCTCGGCCAAGGCGGGGAGCGGCTGGAAGTTCTGAGCGGTGGGCGATTGTCCCAGTGCGCCGGCCATGTCGGCGGAGTTCAGTCCGCTTTTGCGAAAGATGAACTGGTGGTATAGCGCGTAGCGATTGAATGCGAAAATCATCCACGGCTCGAATTTCGAGATCACCCGCGGCTTCACTTGCGGATTGCGTTCCAGGTAGTAGTTCAACCCCGCCGCGGTTGAGTCCACCACATCCTTTAGCCGCGGAGTGAGCCGCTCATACTCAGCTTTGGACAGGCGAGTGACTCCCAGGGCGCGCACCAGCTGGTCATCATTCAACGCGCTCTCGCCGTGAACTTCCGCGGCGCGTCCCAATGCCCGGATGTAGCTGTCTTCCACCTGCCAGAAATTGTCCTCTGCTTGCGCATAGGCGTACCCGAACGCGCAGCTTGCATCGGTGGGCCCGTAAATGTGCGGCACGCCCCAGGTGTCGCGATAAATGGTCACCGAGCGCGCCAGCTTCTCGGGAGAAGCGCTCAACGAGGGCAGCAGGGCGAGGAAAAGTGCGGATATCAACCAGGATCTTCGCATTCCTGTATTGTACGTCCCGGATGGTTACGCGGACCGTGCGCTCGCGGCGGCGGCGGTCTTATTGAACTTTGCGAGGGACAAGGCGCGGGAGATTTCGGGATTGCGCATGAACCAGCGCCACAAGTTGCCAGTGCGGAGATTTTCAGCGCTCAGCAGGATGATGCCAGTATCGATTCCGAGTACGTCGGAATCCACCCAGCCGGTGGTGGGATTGAAGGCATCGCAGAAACCGTAGCGGCCCCAGACGCGATCGCCGTAGCGATCGCGCATCGCGGCCAGCGCCGGAATGGAAATATCCGGCGTGAACATTAGCGAGCCACCGGCTGCGCATGGAACCACGGTGCCGTCAATAGGGCCATGGGCGGGCGGGCCGCCCCAGCCGGTGTATCCGCGGGGATAGTCCGAGGCGGTGATGCCCCACACATTTTCCGAGTAGCTCTTTGGAAACCGCTGCGAGAGTTCCAGGCAGAAGGCCCGATGCGCGCGTGTGGCGGCGATCGAGTTCCGGAAATAATCGATGCTGGAAGGTTCGGCGTCGCGCATACCCCGCAGGTCCAGCCAAGCTTGCGGATACTGCTGGGTGAACAGATCGCTGTCGCCCACGTACGCAAAAGCCGCATAGGCGATACGCGGGCGCTCCCAGGCGTACCAGGCGGCCGGTGGAATGGAATGCATAGGAGCCCCAATGGCGAGCGCGTAAAGAATAGGCAGCTCATTGAAGCGGTCCCAGCGGTATCGCAAGAATCCGCTCTCCGGTTTCCATCCGTGCGACAGCAGAGTGGGGTGGCCGTTGAGCATCCACGGGAAGTCGATGCGATCGTAAATGGCCCCGGCGAGCCGCGAAATTTCGGGGTCTTTAAAGCGCTGCCGAACAGTAAGGATACCAGCTAGCAATAGACCGGTGTCTATGGACGACACTTCGCAATTTCCCGCGCGCTCGCCGGTGGCCGCGTCCAGAAAATGAAAGAACCAGCCGTGCTCGTGGCGGGCCTCCCGCGCGAAGAAGCGGAGCGCGGCGCGGGTTGGTTCCATAGCTTCGGATTCGGTGATCCATCCATGCGTCGCACCAATGGCCAGCGCCGACAAACCGAATCCGGTGGCGGCGATGCTGGATACATTCGCTCGCGAGGTGCGGACGCGCGAGCCGTCGCTCAGGCAGCGGTCCAGGATGAGCCCGGTGCGGGTGTCCGCCTGTTCCCAGAAGAACCGGAACGCGCGCCGGCGCAGATCGTCTAGAAACTGGGCATCCTGACGCGAGACAGCCGCGGCGAGCGGCCTTGCGGCAGCCAATAGCAGGATTGCCTCACGGCGAGTCATCAGTGAACGATTGTAACCAGCGCGAGCGAGTGCGGTTCCAGAGAGAGCGTCAGTCGGCCATCGGGCGGGAACTTGCGTATTTCAGGCGCGGGAAGTGCGGCCGCCTTGCGCAACGCGGCTTGTTGCTCAAGCGAAGGGAAATCCGGCCGGCCCATGGCCTCCCAGGCAGTCATAGCCGATCCATGGGTCCGGTCCACCAGCTGAATCTCTAATCGGCGCGCTCTGTTCAGGCCCTGGAAGGCGAGAACCACTTCCTTGGCTGAGCCGGCTTCCTCGGGCGGCGCGTAATTCCATACCGCCGCAACCAGCGAACCATCCAGACGCCTGGTCACGATGGCGGACGGCGAATCGACGGGCAGGCGCAGGTCGCCGAGTTGATGCAGAAGGCGGAACACGTTGAAGGAGGCTTTAGGAATATTGCCGGCGGCGATCAATCCAAAACCGCCGTAGAACGGCCGCTTCACTATGCCCTGCTCCTCGAACACGTCGGAGAATGTCCAGTACGACATCATGGACACCATGCCATCGCTCTGGCGGATTGTGTTCGCCAGCCAGGGTCCCATGTACGGCGCGTCGGTAACGTTCACTTCATTCATGTAGCTGGCGTTGAATTCAGTCCACAGGATGGGAAGCGCGGGGCGCGCTGAACTTTTCACCTGATCGTAGACTTTCTTTACGGATCGAGCCACCATGTCGGAACGCGGAATGTTTTCGCCGGTTCCAAAGACGTCTTTTGCGCTGTCATTCCCGTAAACATGGGTCGAGACGAAATCCACGGGGACCTGGCGCTCTACGCAGTGGCTAATGAAGCGGTCAACCCAGGCGGCCTGGGCAGTGGCCGGGCCGCCCACGCGAAGAGACGTATTGACGCGTTTGATGGCGCGGGCCGCATGATCGTATAGCTCGTAGTAGGTGGCTTCCTTGGGGTCGCCGGTCCAGAAATCGATATTCGGCTCATTCCAGACTTCGAAATACCATTGCGCTACTTCTTTCGCCCCGTAGCGCTCCACCACATGTCTGGTGAATTGGTAGATCAAATCTTCCCAGCGGCCGTAATCCTTGGGAGGCGAGACCTGGGGCTTATACCAGAAGGCGTGTGGGGAGTCGAACTTCGCCAGCTTGCGCGGCATGAAACTCAGCTCGATAAACGGGCGGACGCCGTCGGCGCGCAGGCCGTCGTAGATCTGGTCAATGTAGGAAAAGTTATAGACGGGCCGGCCCTGGGCGTCTTCGTCGTAGAATCCCACTTCATCGTGAAAGATGGCGTGAAAACGGACATACTCGAAACCGGTAATGGCTTTGGTTTCGCGAAGGTCGCGGCGGTAGCCGTCGCGGAGAGCCAGAATAGCGCGACCCGATCCGAACATGCGCTCCCAGAAGTGCGGAAACGGACGCCCGGCAGCCTGGGTGTCGATTGAGATCACCTCGGCCGGCCGCGCGGGCAGGGCCGCCAAGAGGAAGAGGACAGCGTACGCCCGCGCGGCAATCTTCGGCATAAAGAAGCCGGATCAGAACGTGAACTTCGCCTGGAGTTCAACCACCCGGCCGGCCAGCGCCGATTGAGCACGCCCAAAGTTGAAGCTGTCGTCGGCCTTGGTGCTCTGGTCAAAGAAGCGGAACGGAGCGAGATTCAGCTTGTTAAACGCGTTGTAAAAGTTGGCGCGCAATTCCAGGCCGGTGGTTTCACCCAGATGCAGCCACGGCAGCGCCGTGCGCTTGGAGAAGGAGAAATCCACGTCCGTAAAGCGCGGACCGCGGAACACGTTGCGGCCGATTCCGGGAGGCCCGCTACTGGTGATGTTGAAATACTTGGCGCCGCCCCCGGGGAAGTTTCCGCCGGGGCGGATGAAGGCGTCGTTCGAAAAATCATAGTTCACGCCGCCGAAGTAGACCGTTGGCCGGCTCGGACTGAGCGACGGCCCGCCCGGAGTGGAAACCGACTGCCCGATTTTTGGCGTCCAGGGGAAGCCGGTGTGGAAAGTGTAGATGCTGCTGATCTCATACCCGCCCAGCAGCATGCCCCAGAAACCTTTCTGCGTCTTGAGCCAAGGGAAAGCGTAGATGCTGGTGAGATTCACCAGATGCGTGGCGTCGTAGTCCGAGGGTCCGCGCTCGGTTTTCAGATTCTGAGGATAAGTCTGGTTCGTCTCTCCGCCGGGTCCGCCGTAGGATAGCGTGTCGATGCTGCGCGACCACCGGTAATTCAACCCAAAGCCGAATCCCTGGCTAAAGGTGCGGTTCAGCGAGAGCAGCATGGCGTTGTATTCCGAATTCACATCGGGCTGGGGAATGTAGACGGCGAAGAAGGCCGGATTGTTGGGATACAGAAAATTCTGATTCACCAGCCGGATATCATGGTGCCCCACGGATCCGTTGTAAGCCGCCAGTCCGGTCATGTGCCAGGGGAGCTGGTATTGGAAATCGAACGAGTACAAGTACGATACGGGATTCGGCGTATTATTCTGCGCGCCGTAGATCTCGACACCGACGCCCTTCGGTGAGTTGGTGGTGGGATCGATGCCCACTGCCAGAGCGGGATTCACGGGATAGCTGTTGGGAGCGGTGCTGGCGCCCAGCGCGTACAGAATCTGACCGTTCGCGAACGGGCTGTCGGGGAATCCGCAACAAATACCGTAGCGTGCGAAGAAGGGCGGATTGCCGCGCGTGTTGGCGAACAGGACATTCGGAATCCGGTTATAGAAGATGCCGAAGCCGCCGCGAATCACCAGCTTCTTGCTGAAGAGATCGGGATTGTACGCGAATCCGAAGCGGGGGGCGAAATTCTTCCGGTCGGGTTTGTAGAGCTCATCGCCGACCACGATGCGCGAGTTCTGGAGCCCGTTCGAACCGAATGCGATGTTGCTGATGCGGCCGCGGGTTTCGCGCAGCGGGGTGAAGTATTCCCAGCGCAGTCCGAAGTTGAGGGTCAGGTTGGGAGCTACTTTCCAATCATCCTGCGCGAACAGACCGTAAATGCTGCTGCGGAAGTAGCGCTGCGCATCGGCGGGCTGGCCGGTAACCGGATTGGCGTTGATGGATTCGAAGACCGGAGTGTCGTTAGCCAGATTGAAGAGGCCGACGAAGGAGTAGAGCGGGCGCGCGCCGCCCACCAGGTTGTCATTATCCTGCTCTTTGCGGACTTCGCCGCCAAACTTGAAGGCGTGGTTGCCCAGCACTTTGCTCAGCGTGTCGCGGAACTCAAATGTGTTCTGGGCGAAAACGCCGGGCGTGGCTTCATCGCGCGGGGCGCCAAAGCGGATACGGTCAAACGGGAGTCCTTCCACCTCGACACGCGGAATGCCGAAGTTCACATTGGTGGAGGCGGTTACCTGGTTGAAGTAGAATCGCGTCGCGTTGAAGCGCGCTTCATTGAGCAGGGTGGGCGACAAAATCCGGTTGTAGGTAAGGGTACCCAGCGAATTGATGGGACTCTTGCGAAGGTCGCCCATGGGACGGCTGCGGCCCCCCGAATCGGCGCCCAGGGTGTCGAGCAGCGTGAAATACGTGCTGAAGGCCAGCATGTCCTTGCTGGTGAGGTTGAAATCCACGCGCCCGTTGTATTGATTGCCGTGAGTCTGTCCGGGCAGAGCCAGCTTGACGAACTGGATATCCGGTATGCCGTCCAGGCCGCCACCGGTGGAGCCCGTGTACGCTCCGCGCGCGCCGGTGATGGATCCGATATCCAGTCCGCCATTCACCACCTGGCAGTTGGCTCCAAAGCCGGAGGGACAAGGAACGCTGAGGACGTTGACGATGCGGGGCTGAATGCCCGAAGCCTGGAAAATCTTCGCTGTGACGCTATCGGGGCGGGCCGCGATGACGGCCGCCCGATACTGCGGGGTTTCCACGAAGGCGGTTGTAAAATCCGTGGAGTTGTTGCGCAGGCCTTCATAGGAGAAGAACCAGAACAGTTTGTTCTTGATCAGCGGACCGCCCAGGTTGCCGCCGAATTGGCGGTACAACTGTTCCACTCGGGTAGGCGGGGCGCTCACGCCGCCGTACTTGTTAAAGGCGTTCAAGCTGGGCGAGTTGTACTTGAAGAAACCGCCGCCATGCAGTGAGTTAGTTCCGTTCTTGGAAACCACCAGAATTTGCGCGCCGGAGTTGCGTCCGTATTCCGCGGAGAACGGGCTCGAAAGGACCGTGAGCTCCTTAACGGAGTCCTGGTTGGGAGTAATGACCGCCGCGCCGCCCCAGGTCAGGCTGTTCACGCTGACGCCATCGATCATGAAGTTGTTATCCGAGAGGCGCTGGCCGCTGGACGAGATGGGCACTTGATTTTCCGTCTGGTAAATGGAGGAGTTTGATCCGCCGGGCCCGGTAGTGTTGGGCAGACCCACGGAGTTGCCCGCGCCATTGCGCGCGCCATCCCCGAAGATGCCGGGCGTCAGGCGAACCAGCTCATACGGATCGCGTCCGATCTGCGGCAGCGACTGAAGCTCGCGGGTGGAAAACACACGGCCGCCTTCAGCGTTCTCGGTCTTGATATCGGGGCCAGCGGTGTCGGTGACTGTGATGGTGTCGGTGACGTCGCCGGTCGCCAGTTGCAGGTTCAGGCCCTCGGTTTGCTCGGCGCGAATCGATACATTATCCATCTGCTGTTTCTTGAATCCAGGAGCGGTGGCGGTCACCGTGTAGCGTCCCGGGGCGAGGCCAGAAAAACGGTAAAATCCTTCGGCGCTGGTGGTAGTGGTGCGGGTTTGTTTGGTTTCGTTGTTGACAAGTTCAACGCTGGCCTTGGGAATCAAAGCCCCGCTGGCGTCGGAAACAGTCCCTTCGATGCCGGCGCCGAACTGCGCCCAGGCAATCCCAACCACCATTGCAATCAAGAGAGCGGACAGAACTATCCGCGGAAAGAAACGTGCTAACCGCATGACCAAGCCTCCCAAACCTCTATCGCGAGACGAACCCTAACCCCCCGGTCCAATCCCCATAAGGCCGGAGTTTTACTGGCATATCCCATTGGACGTCCTATGGGTCTATTTATGGACGCGAATCTGGACATTTTGTTGCTATATTTTCGCCGACCCCCGCGCGATGTGTCGTAAAATGCAGCCAATGGCGACGCTTGCAGCCACGCGACCTGCCCGCGCGGACGTTCCCAACCCGGCGCGCGGCCCGGACCGGCTGGTGTCGCTGGACGCCTTCCGCGGCTTCACCATGATCTGCATGCTGAGCGAGGGCTTCGGGCTGACGGCGTTCCAGATCGGGCTGGCGAACCAGTTCCGGCACGCCGATTGGGACATCGCAATCCCGTCCGGCATGCATTTCTGGGATCTGATCCAGCCGTTCTTCATGTTCATTGTGGGCGCGGTGATGCCGTTCTCATTCGCGCGGCGCTGGGCGGCGGGAGAACCCTGGCCGCGCAGTCTGTTGCACGTACTGAAGCGGAGCGCGCTGCTGATCCTGTTCGGGCTGATCGCGCGCTCCATTCAGGCCAACCGTCCGGTAATCGATCTGATCAACGTGCTGGCGCAGATCGCGTTCACGTACCTGCTGGCGTTCCTGGTGCTGCGAAAATCGTGGCGCGTGCAGGGCGCGGTGGCGCTGGCGCTGCTGGCCGCGCATTGGGCGCTGTATCAATTTGCCCAGGTCCCGGGTGTCACGGGGCCGTGGGCGAAAGACGCGAATATCGGGTGGTATCTGGATGGCGCGCTGCTCGGTAAACACTGGGGTGGGTCATACGCCACCATCAACTGCCTGTCCTCGGCGGCCAATACGATATTCGGCGTGATGGCGGGCGGGCTGCTGGCCTCGGCGCTGCCGGCATCGCGAAAGCTGCGGGTGCTGGCGATGGCCGGCGTGCTCGCGTTCGCCGCCGGCGTGGCGCTGAGCCCGCTGATCCCCATCAACAAGAAGATCTGGACGGGATCTTTTGCGCTGTATAGCACCGGGCTGACGCTGCTCGCGCTGATGCTCTTTTACTGGTTCTTCGATCTGCGCGGGCATCGGCGCTGGGGGACGCTGTTTCTGATTGTGGGGTCGAATTCGATCTTCATTTATGTCTTCCATGAGATTTTGCATCGCTGGATGACCCAGGCCGCGCTGGTTTTCACGCGCTGGTCCGTCGACTGGTGGGGTTCTCCGGGCAGAATGCTGACGGCGCTGGTAGTGCTCGGCTTTGAGATCTACGTTTGCTGGTGGTTGTGGCGGAGAAAGATCTTCTTCAAGATTTAAGCCGGCGCGCCAGGCTGTCCAGCCGGTCCAGCGACGTTGCGATGTCGGCTTCAGTGCTGCGCGGATTGATGGGACACACGCGGAGCACCGTGCCGCACTTCAAAACCGTGGAGGTGATGAGCGCGTAACCGTCGCGCACCATGGCGTCCACCAGTTTCAGATGAAACGCGTCATCCGCGCCGCGGCGGCGGAAGCAGAGGATGGCCATCTGGGCGGGCGTGACCACTTCCCAGTCCGGCATCGCGCGCACCTGGGATTCCGCGAACCTGGCGAGATGGAATCCATGCGCTATGGCGGCGCGGAAGGACGCCATTCCGAAAGTCTTGACCGAGAGCCACAGCTTGAGCG
>JALYHQ010000121.1 GCA_030776455.1 Acidobacteriota bacterium
GTACGTGGCCGTGTGCGTGCCCGCGTTCTCGGTGGATACGGTGAAGCGGGACAGCTAGTTGCTCACGCCCGGAAGGCGTCCCACAGATGCTCCTGGTGGCGAATTCGAAGATCCTGGAAAAACTTAGACCTTTTTGTCGGGACTGATCAATGAACCAAGGCCGGGCTGACGCCCAGTTCTTGGTACGAATGCGTCAGTGCCATGTGGTGGGATGATAGATTTGACGGCCAAACAGGGACACGGTAAGGTATTGGCAATGACTATTGAACTCAAGCCCGAACACGAGCGTCGGATTCAGGAGTTGATGAAGTCTGGGCGCTTTCACAGTGTGCACGAGGTTCTTGAAAGGGCCTTGGATACGTTCTCTCCACCTGGCATCGGCGCAGAGGAGCGCCTTCGCCGCGCGCGAACGGCCGGCGCTCACATCCGCGAACTCCGCAAGGGATTGTCTCTGGAAGGAATCAAGATCAAAGATCTGATTGAAGAGGGCCGGATGTGAGTTTGGTTCTTGACGCTTCCCTTACGATGGCCTGGTGCTTTGAATCGGAGGCCAACGGATACACGGACGAAATTCTCGCCCGAATGGAACAAGGCGAGGAAGCGTTCGTGCCGATCCTGTGGAGACTGGAAGTCGTCAACGCGCTGCTCAAAGCGAAACGCCAGGGTCGGATCACCGGGGAACGAGCCGCGGAGTTTCTGGCTCAGTTGCGAGGGTTTGCGATTGAAGTTGACGACGAGGCGCCCGTTAAGGCCGACAACGAAATCTTCCAGCTTGGGTTGAAGTACCAACTCAGTTCCTACGATGCCGCCTATTTGGAGTTGGCGATGCGGCGTAAGCTTCCATTGGCGACACAGGATAACAATATGATCGCGGCCGCAAAGGCAATGGCGGTCTCCAGAGTTTAGCGGTTGTATGAAACCATGTGGTGAGCGCGGAAGGAATCGAACCTTCAACCTACTGATTAAGAGTCAGTTGCTCTGCCAGTTGAGCTACGCGCCCGATCGGGGGATGCGGCCCACTTGAGAGCCACGAGGCTATTGTAACGCAATGCGCGATACTGAGTCCATGCCTGCGGTCGGCCGGGTGATTGAAACGTGTCTGCATGCCGATTCGCTGGATCGCGCGGCGGAATTTTATGCGCGTGTGTTCAAGTTCCGTGAGCTTGCGAGAGACCAGCGGTTCTGCGCATTCAGCGTATCGGATGAGCAAGTGTTGTTGCTATTTCAGAAGGGCGGGACAGGAGCCGCGGTGACGTTACCGGGCGGCGTGATTCCTGGGCATGGCGGGGCCGGGCAACTGCACCTGGCGTTTACGATCGCGGCGGAAGATGAGGATGCTTGGACGCGGTGGCTGGAGGAGAACGCGGTGGAAGTGGAGAGCCGCGTGGCATGGCCGAGGGGTGGGATCAGTCTGTATTTTCGCGATCCGGATGGGCACCTGGTGGAGTTGATTACGCCGGGGTGCTGGGCGATTTATTGAACGGACAGGGCATGGCCCTGCGCTACTTTACTTCAGTGCCGATGAATTCGGTGATGGGGACATTGCCTTTGTAGTTGATTTCGCGGTGGATGCCGATCGCGGATGAGTAGTAGGCGCCGACGGTGCGGCGCTTCAGCTCATGGAAGAAGAGTTCTTCGGGCTTCTCGGGGTTTTCTTCATTCTTGGACATCCGGTCCATGACCTTTTCGCGCTGGCGCGCGGTGGACTTTAAGAATGTACTGCCATTGAGCTGCACGCTTAAGGCGTCCACCAGCTTCAGGCCGTCGCGCCAGATCTGCCCGTGTTCCGGGTCCAGCGATTCAGCGAGGCGGGCATCAATGTACTGCGCCACGCCGGCGGCGCGGGCCCCGGGGGAATGTTCGTCGGAAGGGACTATCATTTCCGCCAGTTCATCGGCCAGGGCGTACTCTTCGGGCGTGAAGAAGCGAGGCGCGGCTTGCGCGACGCGGGTGGCCAGCACGGCCGCGCCGGCGATTTTGATCAACTCGCGGCGTTCCATGTTAGAGCTCCCCCTTCTTGAAGCTGTCCGCCAGATAATCGCAGGATCTCCAACAGAGCGCCATGATCGTCCAGGTTGGGTTCTGGCAGGATGCGCTCACGTGGCTGCTGCCATCCACGACAAACAGATTCTTCACATCATGCGATTGCTGGAACTGGTTCAGCACGGAAGTTTTGGGATCGGTTCCCATGCGCGCGGTGCCCAGCTCGTGGATGGACCAGCCTTCGGTGAGAATGTCGCGATCTACTCCGATTATGTCGATCTTGGCGTTCTCGAAGATTTCTCGCGCCGAATCGGCCATGTCTTCGGCCATCTTTTTCTCGTTGTCGCCAAAACGATAGTTGAAGCGGAGCGACGGGATACCCCAGCGGTCCTTTACCTCGGGGTCGATGCCGACTGAATTTTCATAGCGCGGCAGCACTTCGCCGAACGCGCCCATGCTGATGAACGCGCCGGCATAGTCACGGACTTTCTTCTTGTAAGCACTGCCGTAACCGGCGGTGGAATAGACGTTGCTGGGGAACATCTTGGTTCCGCTGTCGCCTTCGAAACCGTAGCCGCGTATGAACTTGGGATGCCGCTCCGTGAGATTGCGGAAGCGGGGCACGTAGAAGCTGCCGGGCTTTCCGTCATCGTTGGTGCGGGGCTTGCCCACCAGCTCTTTCACCAGGCCGGTGATGGAAGGCCCCATGATGTGCTCGCAGAAATTGTGGCCGACGTGACCGCTGGAATTCCCGATGCCGTTCGCATGCTGCTCGGACTTGGAGAGCAGCATCAGACGCGCGGTTTCAAGCGTGGACGCGGCCAGGATCACCACCTTGGCGCGAGCGGCGCGGTCCTGGCCGGTTTCGGTGTCGATGAAGCGCACGCCGGACGCCTTACCGGTGTTCTTATCCACCATCACTTCATATACGGTGGCGTTGGTGCGGAGCGTAAGATTGCCGGTTTCCATGGCGGGCAGGATGAGGCCGGTGGGCGAATCGAAAGCGGCGTGGATGTCGCAGCCGCCGGCGCGCCGGTCACACGCGCCGCGTCCGAAACAGCGGCTGCGGTGCTTGTTGTGCTTCAGTCCGTCGGTGGTGACGCCGGCGCGATAGGGAGTGAGCACGCGGCCCATGTCCGCGAGTCCGGAACGCAACTTCACCTCGGCGGGCGTCAGACGAATGGCTCGCTGGAAGATGCTGTCGGGCAAGTACGGCAGATTCTCCTTGTGTCCCGAGATACCGAGATAGAGATCCACCTTGTCGTAATACGGAGAGATGTCGGCATAGGAGATGGGCCAGTTCTCGCCATAGCCGTCGCGCGAAGCGGCTTTGAAATCGTAATCCGAAAGGCGCAGCGCGAGGCGGCCCCAGATATTGGTTTTGCCTCCCAGGCAGCGGGCGCGCACCCAGGCGTAGTTGGTGCCGGTATAGGGGTGATCCTTTTCATCGACCACGATGTTCTTGCTGTAGTCGGCGCCGCCCCAGCCTTCCACGTAGGAATACACGTGTTTATTGGGCATGCCGCGCGCGTAGGGCGGTTTGCGGATGGTGTATTCGTTGAAAGTGAGCGCGTGGGAATCGGGGGCCAATCCGCCGCGGCGGGGATGGTCATAGGGCCACTCCATGGACTTCAGCTCGCGCTCGATGGGCAGCTTCTTGCCAGCCTCAAGCAGCAATACTTTCATGCCGCGGGACGTGAGCACATGAGCGCTCATTCCTCCGGCGGCGCCGGAGCCGACGATTACAGCGTCATAGGTTTTGGTGAGATCGGCTTCCGACCCGGGTGCCTGGTACATGCCGCCATTATGACGCGCGGCAAGCGCCCCGTGTCAGGATGCGCCGCCGGTGGGCGCCAGAGGCTTGAAGGGCTGCCGGGATTTGCGGCGGGCGAGGTTGGCCTGCTCGGCCGCGTCCCGATCCACGACGAACGCCCGCACGTCGGCTTCGGTGATCCGATAAGTTTCGAAAGGAATCGCTGTGTCGGGGGCGCCGGCAAGGAAAGCGCTAAGCACCTGCAGGCACAGGGCTGGTCCATCCTGAACTCGTACGCGGTGTTGCGCCAGCAGCGCCATGTCGGCGCTCATTTCGAGCTCGATGTTAGTGGATACGTTGGCCGGACGTTCCGTGGGCAGCACGCCCTGGAAGCGGAAACAACGTAGGCCCGCTTGCTGGGTGAAGCCCATATAGAGGAACTGCATTGGTGCCGCACCTTCGGGCGGCGGTTCCGATGTGGAGGGAAGACCGGGCGCTCCAGGCGGAGCGCCCGCAAAGTTTTTTAGGCGAGGCTGACTTGTTCTGCCTGCAGGCCCTTGGGGCCGCGTTTCACCACGAAGGTGACGCGAGCGCCCTCGTCCAAGCTCTTGTAGCCGCTGCTTTCGATGGCGGAAAAGTGGACGAACACGTCCTCTCCGCTCTCGCGCTGGATGAATCCAAATCCTTTGCCGGCGTTAAACCACTTCACTGTTCCTGTCTCTTTCATAACTCTCCTCTGTATTTCTACGACTTTCTAGCGATCAAAACTGGACGTGCGGATTGAGGACCGTCAGGCAGAAAGGATGGAACTCTTTGTGGCGCATAACTGGTTCAAACGACGTGCAAGATTTAAAGGCTAAAGAATCTTACCACGGCTGGAGGGGGGTTTGCAACGGGGGGTGCCGGCCGGGGGATGGCCGCGCGGCCGGCAGCCGGCCAGGGGGCCCGCCCTACATCAGGAGCTCGGCCTTCACCACGTGTTCTTCGGTGGAATGGCGCAGGGTGAAGCCGAGGAGTTTGGAGACGTGCAGCATGTGCTCATTTTCGGGCAGGATATCGGCGGTGATGCGGCGCAGGTTTTCGTCGCGAGCGATCTCAATTAACCGCCGCAGCATTTCCGTACCAAGCCCCTGATGTTGGACCGAATCGCCGATCAGCATCGCGAACTCGGCTTCGCTCGAGTTCTCCGACTTGACCAGCCGGCCCACGGCCAGGATTTCCGAATGGAGTTCGGCCACCAGGGCGATCTCACGGTCATAGTCTACAAAACAGATGCGGGCGAGACGGTCGTGCGAGACCCGGAAGTCCAGGCTGGCCATGTTGAAATAGCGGAGATATACGCTGCGCTCCGACAGCGTGCCATGGAAGCGCACCATCAGCGGCTCATCTGCGGGACGGATGGGCCGGATGAGGATCTCCGTTCCATCTTCAAACCGCCAGGGTTTTACGTATTGGAGGGGATAGGGACGAATGGCAGGCCTCGAAATCTTATTGTATTCGCCAGGGGCGGCGGCGGGCTGTGATAGGCTGAAGGCAGAAAAGGGCAACCCGTTCCCTCTTGTGTGCGTCATCATACAGATTAGTTAAGTTCCACGCAGGCGAAATTGCACGTGGAGCGAAACAGGACCTCTGGAATGAGGTCTAATCACCAGTTGGTATTGCGCTCGCCGATTGCGTCCTGAAGCGAAGCAGCCGTCAACCCTTTGGAGGTCCCCCGTGGAGATCAGCTTGAGAACCGTACGAACCCCTTTCAGATCCAGCTTCCTGGCCGCAGTAGCGATGCTCGCTTTGGCGGGATCCAGCGGCGCATTGCAGGCGCAGACCCTGGTGGCTAATCCCACCGCCTTGACCATCAATGCGGCTTCGAATGGTACCAGCCAGACGGCGAATCTGGCCCTCTCGATCAGCTCGGGCTCGTCCACGTTTACGATCGCGAGCGCCTCCACCTGTGGCTGCATGGCCACAAATCCATCCTCGGGGACGCTGAGCACTACGCCGCAAAATATCCTGGTGATCGTGAATCCCACGGGAATAGGGGCGGCAACGTATGGCGGGACGGTGACCATCACCGCGCCGGGCGCGACCAATAGCCCGGTTTCGGTTCCGGTGACCATCAACATCAGCGCGGGTGGAAATTCCACCATCCAGGTATTCCCGTCGGCCCTGCCCGCGTACAATTTCGCCAGCGGCGCGATGGTTTCGAGCACACAACAACTGACGGTCTCCAGCAACAACGGGTCCACTACGTTTACGGATGCATTTACGCAGACCGGCGGGCCGGTGTTCTCCGGAAATCTGGTGACTTTGGATGTAGCCAATGGGGTAGCCTCGCCCAACGCAGTTATTAACGTCACCGCCAATCCCGCGGGACTGCCGGATGGGACCTATACCGGCTTTGTCACGGTGGCACCCGGTAATGGCGGCTCATCGGTGCAAGTTCCGGTCACGGTAAATATCGGCTCCACTACCACTGTGACCGCGAACCCGGCCTCCTTGACGTACAACGTGACGGCTGGCGGGGTCGCTCAGACTACCACCGTGACGCTCTCGAACAATACCGGCAGCGCAGTTACATTTACCCCGTCGGCATTCACCACCAGTTGTGGCTCGGGCTGGCTGACGTCATCGCCGGCTAATCAGTTTACAATCCAGTCCGCATCCTCCGCCTTTTTGGGTGTCACGGTAAATCCAGCATCGTTTGTGAACGGCACCTGCCAGGGCAGCGTGACGCTAACGCCGCTGAGTGGGTCGCCGATCACGATCCCGGTGACCGTGAATGTAGGATCCGGCACAGGGACCTTGGGTCTGGCGGCGAACCCGACGGCGATATCGATTAGCGCGCCGGTGGGAATCACGCCCGGCACGGCCGGCCTTCAGATCACGACGACTTCGGCGAGTCCGGCGGCTATCTCCGCCGCCGCGACAACCTCGGACGGCAATAATACATGGCTGTCGGTTTCGCCTACGTTTGTAAACAGCTTCAGCAGCTCCAACCCGGCCAGTCTTACAGTAACCGCCAATCCTTCGAATCTCGCGGCCGGAACTTATCACGGGACCATCACGATCATAGGGCAGCAGAATAATGGCGGAACGCTGTCGATTCCGGTCACGTTCACGGTCGGCGGCACGGTGGGTTCGGCGCCGTTTACGGTAACGCCCACCAGCCTGAGCATTCCGGTTCCAACGGGGAGCACGACGCCGGTTTCGCAGTCGCTGCAAGTCACCACCACTTCCACGAGCAATGTCTTTGTGACGGCCACCGCCAGCACCAACGGCACGGGCAATTGGCTCACCGTGAATCCGCCCAACCTTCAGTCGTTGAACTCCACGATGCCGCTCACTTATACCGTAAGCGTGAGCCCGTCGGCGTTCGTTGGGTCGGGCCCGTTCAGTGGAACTATCACGCTGACGCCGCAAAACGGGAGCACGCCAGTCCAGATTCCAGTCACCGTCACGGTGGGAAGCGGCACGCTCAAGGTAACCCCCAGCCTGCTTTCGTTCGCGTATCAGACTGGTACCGCGTTTCCGGCGGCCCAGAGTCTGACTGTCACCAGCACCGGCGGCGCGGTCACATTCTCAGCCCAAGCCACTACAACCTCCGGTGGAAACTGGCTGGTGATCAGCCCCACCACGGGCAGCACCGGCGCGGACGGCTCGCCCGCCACTATCACAGTGTCGGTGAACCCCAGCGGTCTGCAGCCAGGAATTACTTATAACGGGAACATCGCGATTACGGGCGGTTCAACCACTATCAATGTTCCGGTTACGCTGCTGGTAAGCAATCTGCCGATCCTGGCGCTCTCCAGTGGCCAGAATACGTTCAATTACCAGTTCCAGAGCAACACACTTCCGCCGGCTCAGACGGTGCAGGTGACCAGTTCGGGCAATCCGGTGAACTTTACGGTGGCCGTCGATAATAGCGGTTCCGGCGGAGCTTTCCTGACCGTCACGCCGACATCGGGGACCACGCCGCAGCCGCTCAGCCTGAGCCTGAATCCGACGCAGCTGGCTACGCTGGCGCCGGGAACTTACATGACCACCGTGACCCTGACGGCCGCGGGCGCGGGGAATTCGCCGGTGAGCTTCAAAGTCACGCTGGTAGTGGGGCAGAACAACCTGCTGAACGCCAGCCAAGGCTCGCTGACCTTCAATTACCAGATTGGGCAGCAGACGCCTCCCATCCAGATCCTGAACATCACCAGCTCGGGCCAGCCGCTGGTGTATTCAGTGACGGCCACCAGTACGAACTGCGGTAATTTCCTGTCGGCTAACCCGACCTCCGGCACTACGCCCGGCAGCGTCGGCGTCGGCGTCACGATCACGGCCTTGGCCCCCGGGACCTGCACCGGCGTGGTGCATATCGCATCCAACTCCGCCAACGTCGGCAACAGCCCGCTGGATATTCCGGTGACGCTGTATGTCAGCAATAACGCGCTGTTGAACGTCAGCCCGAGCGCGATCAGTGTTACCACCACGGCTGGATCTAACCCCGGCGCGCAGACGGTAGCGTTGACCAGCACGGATGGAACGCCGCTGTCGTTCTCGGTCACTTCGCAGACCAACGACGGAATCGGATGGCTGCTGGTGGGTCCGACGGGCGGCACCACACCCACGAACATCACGGTGGGCTTCAACGCCACCGGACTTCCTCCGAAGACGTACACGGGGAGCATCACCATCACTTCCACCGGACCGGCAAATGCGCCGGTTGTAATTCCGGTGACGCTGACGGTTACCGGGTCGACCACCGCGGCCGTGACTCCGGTGTCGTTGACCTTTACGCAGCCTTTCGGCGGCCTTGCGCCGGCGTCGCAGACGCTGCAGGTGACCAGCAGCTCCGGGTCGCTGACGTTCTCGTCGTCGGCTTCGACTTTCAACGGAGGCAACTGGCTTTCGGTGACCGGAAGCGGGACCACGCCGGGATCGGTGACGGTTACCGCTAACGGCTCTAGTCTGGGGCAGGGAACTTACAACGGATTCGTCACTATTGTGATACCGGGAGCGGCCAACAGCCCGCTGCAAGTCCCGGTGACGCTGGTGGTGGGTCCGGCGCAGACGGTGGTCCTGGGCGCCAGTTCGCTGAGCTTCAATTACGTCGCGGGATCGGGCAATACGCCGTCCCCGCAGACAGTCAGCGTAACTAGCTCCGGCGGCAGCGTTCCGTTTACGGCTACCACCAGCAGCAATTTCCTCACGGTAACGCCCGGGGCTGGAAACACGCCGGGCAGTCTCAGCATCGGTTTGAATCAAGCCGTGCTGGCGACCCTGCCGGCCGGGCCATACACGGGAACCGTGGTGGTATCCTCGCCTGGGCTTCCCAGCCAGACCATTACGGTCAATCTGACGGTGGCGGCGCAGCCGGCGCCCACCATCGGCGCGGTGGTTAACGGCGCCAGCCTGCTGGCCGGCGCAATATCGCCGGGCGAGATTATCACGATCTTCGGGACGAATCTTGGACCCACTCCCGGTCAGGTCTTCCAACTGACGTCGGGCGGCACGGTGCCGACGAGCCTCGCGGGTACTTCCGTCACGTTCGACATGGTAGCGGCGCCGCTGCTGTACGTGTCGGCGGGCCAAATCAACGCTATCGTTCCGTATGAGATGGCGGGGAGGGTGTCTGTGAGCATGGTGGTAACCCGCAACGGCGTGGCCTCGGCGCCGCTGCTTCTGCGCATGGCGGACACCGCGCCCGCGATCTTCTCGCTTACTCAGACCGGGAGTGGTCAGGGCGCGATTCTGAACCAGAACTTCACTGTGAATGGGGCATCGAATCCGGAGACCAAGGGCCGGGTAATATCGATCTTCGCGACGGGCGAAGGTCTGCTGACTCCGCCGGTAGCGACGGGGTCGGTGACGGGTGGAACGGCGCCCTTCCCGAAACCAGTGGCGACGCCGGTGTCGGTAACGATCGGCGGGCAGCCGGCGCAGATCTTGTACGCGGGAGAAGCGCCGACGCTGGTATCCGGTGTGTTGCAAGTGAACGCGGTGGTGCCGACGAGTCTGTTAGGATCGGGGCCGTTTACCGTGTTGTTGACGGTGGGGGCTAACACGAGTACCCAGCCGATTACTGTGGCGGTGCAGTAGGGGAAAGCCCCGAACAAAAGAGCCGGCCGGAGGGCCGGCTGCGGGCCAGGGGGCCCGCCCTACACGGTTAGTTTCCAGGGGGGGCGGTAGTCGCGCTTCAGGAATTTGTGGGCTTCGGGCTGGAGGGTGGTCCAGCGCGCGGGGTCCCAATCGAGGCGCAGGCGGCTGCGTAACGCGACGTTGCCCAGCAGGCACGTGGTGGTGGAGCGCTGGCAGATCTCGATGTCGCTGATGGGCTTCTCGCGGGTGCGCACGCAATCCAGAAAATTAGACCAGTGGCGGAGGTTGCCGCTGCTTTCGGCTTTCTCTTCCAGGGGCTCGACGTCGGATTTGAATTCGGGCACGATTTTGAAACCGGTGCGGTCCACGAACATGGTGGCTTTGGTTCCATGGAACAGGATGCCGCCGCCTTTCTCGAACATCGACTGTGAATTGCTGCTGCGATTTTCGTAGACCGCGATGAAGCCGGGATACTCGTAAGTCACCTGCAGCGTATCGGGAGTCTCGCGATTGTCCTTCAGCCAAAGCTTGCCGCCCATGGAAGTGATGCCCGTGGGCATGGCTTCATTGAAGGCCATCTGGACGATATCGAGCCAGTGGACGCCCCAGTCGGTCATCATGCCACCGGCGTAATCCCAGAACCAGCGGAAGTTGGAATAATACTTATCTTCGGGGTCGACACCGAAGCGATTCGGATTGAAGGGGCGTTTGGGGGCGGGGCCCAGCCACATATCCCAATCGAGCGTGGCGGGCGGTTCCTGATCCGGCGGGTCGCCGATGCCGGCCTGTTTTCCGTTGCCGTAATTCCAGGTGCGCACGAAAGCGATCTCGCCCAGACGTCCCGAGCGCACAATATCGCACGCGTGCTGGAAATGGAGCGCCGAGCGCTGCATGGTTCCGGCCTGCACCACGCGCTTGTACTTGCGCGCGGCCTGCACCATCTTCGTGCCCTCATCCACGGTGACGCAGATGGGCTTTTCAACGTAGACATCCTTGCCGGCCTTGCAGGCCTCCACGGTCATATAGGCGTGCCAATGGTCCGGCGTGGAGATGCAGACCACGTCGATGGACTTGTCGGCGAGAATCTCGCGGAAATCGTGGAAGGGCTTGGCTTGGTCTTTGCCGATTTTGACGGCCCAGTCCAAGTTGCGTTGGAATACGTCGCAGACCGCGACGGGAACCAGATTATCCTGCCGCATGGCGATACGCAGATTGTCGCGTCCCATCTTGCCCATGCCAATGAACGCGGCGGCGACACGATCATTCGCGCCGCGGACTTGGCCGGTGAATAGTGAAGTTGTGAGCGAGGCGGCAGCGCCGGATTTCAGGAACGTGCGGCGGTCGGTGGTGGACATAGTGGTAATTACACCACGATATTGACCAGCTTGTCCGGGACGACGATTACCTTCCTGATCTGCTTGCCCTCGATGTGCGTGCGGACTTTGGGATCGGCCAGCGCCAGGCTTTCGAGCTCGGCGGGGTCGGTCCCGAAGGGGACAGCCAGCCGGCCGCGCAGCTTGCCGTTTACCTGGAACACGATGTCGGCTTCTTCATCGCGGGCAAGTTCGGGTTCGAAGGCGGGCCAAGCCTGGCGGAACACGGGGCCGGTGCGGCCCAGTTCTTCCCACATTTCTTCGGCGAGATAGGGAGCGAAAGGCCCCAGCAGCAGCGTGAGGGTGACGCTGACTTGCTCGAGCACGGCGGCGGACAGGCCGGCTTCCGCCGAGTAAACCTGGTTCATCAGCTCCATGATGGCCGCGATGGACGTATTGAAATGCCAGCGGCTCTCGAAGTCCTCGGTAACTTTCTTTACGGTGTGGTGCAGCTTGCGGAGCACTTTGCGATCGGCCGCGGGATCCGAGGTTTCGGGCGCGCGTCCGGCGTTGCGCGTGACGAAGCGATAGACGCGGCCGAGGAAGCGGTAGGCGCCTTCCGCGCCGGCGTCGGTCCAATCCATCTCGCGTTCGGGCGGCGCGGCGAACAGCTCGAAAAGGCGGCCCGTGTCGGCGCCGAATTTTTCGATCATCTGATCCGCGCTGACGACGTTGCCCTTGGACTTGGACATCTTGTGGCCGTCCTTGATCACCATGCCTTGCGTGAACAGGCGGGCGGCGGGCTCGTCATTGGCGATCAGGTGCAGATCGCGCATCACCTTGGTCCAGAAGCGCGAATAAATCAGATGCAGAATCGCGTGTTCCACGCCGCCGATGTACTGATCGATGGGGAACCAGTAGGCGATATTCTTGGAGTCGAACGGCGCGGAGGAATTGTGCGGATCGCAGTAGCGGTAAAAATACCAGGACGAATCGACGAACGTGTCCATGGTATCGGTCTCGCGGCGCGCGGGGCCCCCGCATTTGGGACAAGGGACGTTGACGAACTCGGGTAAGTTTTCGAGCGGCGAACGGCCCTTGCCGGTGATGGCGATGCCCAGCGGGAGCACGACGGGTAATTCCGATTCGGGTACGGGGACGACGCCGCATTGGGCGCAGTGGATCACGGGAATAGGAGTGCCCCAGTAGCGCTGTCGAGAGATGCCCCAGTCCTTGAGGCGATAGGTGACGGCGGCGTGTCCGAAGCCGCGCAAGGCCGCGCGGGTGGACATCACTTCGCGGGCGTAGGCGCTGGCAAGTCCTGAGTATTCGGCGGAGTCTTCAAGAATTCCGTCCTCCGTGTAACACAGGGCCATGCCCTGTCCGTCCACTGGGCGGATGACAGCCCGAATCGCAATACCATAGCGCGTGCAAAATTCGTGATCTCGCTCATCGTGCGCCGGCACGGCCATGATGGCGCCGGTGCCGTAGCCCATCAGGACGAAGTTGCCGATCCAGATGGGAATTTCCTCGCCGCTGAACGGATTCACCGCGAAAGCGCCGGTGTTGAAACCTTCCTTGTCGACGTCGGAAGGACCGGCCGCGGCGCGCTTATCGATCATCTGCTTGATGCGCGGGTCGCCGGGCAGCAGACTGGCGGCCAGCGGATGTTCGGGCGCGAGGATCAGGCAGGTGGCGCCGAAGATGGTATCGATGCGGGTGGTGAAGATGCGGATGGGGTGGCCGGTGCCGGCGTGCTTGAAATCGACCTCGGCGCCCTCGGAACGGCCGATCCAGTTGCGCTGCATCGTGAGGACGCGATCTGGCCAGCCGGCTTCCAGGTCGTGCATATCGTCGAGCAGCTCGTCGGCGTACTGCGTGATGCGCAGGAACCATTGCTCGAGATCGCGCTGTTCGACGGGTGTGTTTTCATGACGCCAACAGCAGCCGTCCACCACCTGTTCGTTGGCCAGGACGGTGCCGCATTCGGAACACCAGTTGACTAGCGCCTTCTTGCGGTAGGCGAGGCCGCGTTCCAGCATCTTCAGGAAGAACCACTGGTTCCAGCGGTAATATTCGGGTTCGCAGGTGGCGATCTCGCGGGACCAGTCATAGCTGAAGGCCATGCGCTTGTGCTGGACCTTCATGTTCGCGATGTTGGACATGGTCCATTCGTAGGGATCGCGGTTGTTGGCGATGGCGGCGTTTTCGGCGGGCAGCCCGAAGGCGTCCCAGCCCATGGGATGCAGGACGTTGAAGCCGCGCATCCATTTGTAGCGCGCCAGCGCATCGCCGATGGCGTAATTGCGGATGTGGCCGATGTGGAGCGTGCCGCTGGGATAGGGCAGCATCTCGAGCGCGTAGAACTTGGGCCGCGACAAATCCTCGAGCGGGCGGTAAAGCGTGGAGTCGTCTTTCCAGCGCTGGTGCCACTTCATCTCGATCTGGTTATGGTCGTACGGCTTTTCGGGCATGACGTTGGGCTGTTTTGGGGAGGCGGTTGAAGCCTTCCTATCAATATAACTCGCGCAGCGAGGCTTTCAACGGCCGGCTCGCTGATGAGCGTGTCCATAACAGGAGCGGAGCGTGACGATTCTCTTCTGCCCCCGTGTGGGGCAGGATAGTATCCCGCGGCCGATTAGTAATCGGCCTCTGGCAGGCGAAACCGCCTGCCCCACAAGCTGGGCCAATTGCGGTTTCCAAAAACCTTGCATTCATACTAAGACGTCTATATAATAAGACGTCTATGTCAAAATCCGATACCCTTCAAGGTTCGCTCGACCTGCTGGTGTTGAAGATTCTTTCGCGCCGCGGACCACTGCATGGCTACGCCATCATGGCCGCTGTCGAAGAGATTTCCGGCGAAGTCCTTCGACTGGAGGAAGGCTCGCTGTACCCGGCGCTGCATCGCATGGAAGAGGCGGGTTCCATCCGTGCCTCGTGGATCATCAAGGACAATGGCCGCCGCGCGCGCATTTATGAGTTGACTGCCCGGGGACGCAAGCAACTCGCGACTGACGAGGCCCGCTGGACGGCGGTTGCGGCTGCGGTGCAACGCGTCCTCAAACTGGCATAAGGAGAATCGCCCATGTCCTGGATCGGACGGTTTACCAACCTGTTCCGGCGCGGCCGAATCACCAGCGAGCTCGACGAGGAACTGGCGTCCCATATCGAGGAAGCGGTGGCTCGGGGGCGTTCGCCCGCCGAAGCGCGGCGCGCGTTAGGCGGCGCACTCGCGCACAAGGAGCGCAGCCTGGATATCAAGATGCTGCCGGGGCTGGATGTTCTGGCATCGGACGTCGTGTTCGGATGGCGGCAGCTCAAGCGGAATCGCGCCGCGAGCGCGGCCGCGATTCTTTCACTCGCACTCGCCATCGGCGCGGCCACCGCGGCGTTCCGGCTGGTGGATGCCATGCTGTGGCG
>JALYHQ010000122.1 GCA_030776455.1 Acidobacteriota bacterium
GGACAAACTGGGCGGCCTGATTACCCCCCGGTGACGTCAAAAACCCGCTTTGACAGGCATTTCTTTTTCTGGCACACTGGAAATGAGTTTTTGTGAGAGCGCCAGTCATTCCCCTCGGTCCTGCCGGTTTTCCCCTTGTAAGTCCGCGGTTGCAATCCTGCCTCTTCAGAAGCCTAAGGAGCTAGTTAAAATGATGAAACTTTTCGTGGGGAATCTCCCCTATGCGGCCACCGAGGCCGATCTGACGAGCTTTTTCGCCCAGGCCGGCGTTACCGTGGACAGTGTCAACGTAATGCGGGACCGGTTCTCCGGAGAAGCCCGTGGATTCGGGTTCGTGGAAATTAACGATGATGCGCAAGCAATGCACGCCGTGGAAGCTTGTAACGGACGTGACTTGCTGGGACGCGCGCTGGTGGTAAATGAAGCCCGTCCGATGACGCCTCGCGAGGGCGGCGGCGGGGGGAACCGCGGCGGCGGTGGCCGTCCGGGTGGTGGTGGCGGCGGAGGCAAGGGCAACCGCGAGCGCAATCGCTGGTAATACTAATACAAATAAATTATCCGGCAAGCAGCCTGACGATCTCTTCGGGATCGTCAGGCGCTTGAACCGGCGCATTCGCGAAGCGGGAGTTGATCTTCTTTTCCCCAAGCTGCCCGGTGTGATACCTGTAAATGTAATCCGGGTCCTTCAGTAAATTCCCCGTCAGTACCGCCACCACGTCCGCACTGCTCTCGATTATCCCCGCTGCCGTAAGTTTTCGAATCCCAGCCAGCGTTGCGGCCGATGCCGGCTCGCATCCAATCCCGGCGCGCCCGATCTGAGCCTTGGCGTCGGCTATCTCCTGCTCGCTCACCTGCTCCACTACGCCGCCGCTCTCGCGCACTTCGAACGCCGCCTTGCGCCAGGACACCGGATCGCCGATACGGATCGCCGTTGCCAGCGTATCGGGTTCGGTTACGGCGCGAAATTCGCCGCCATTGCGCATGAACTCGTAGAACGGCGCCGCGCCTTCCGCCTGTATCACGGCCAGCCTCGGCAGATGATCAATGAAGCCCAGCTCGCGCAATTCGCGGAGCGCCTTTCCGAATGCCGACGTATTTCCGAGATTCCCGCCCGGCAACACGATCCAGTCCGGCGCAATCCAGTCGCGCTGGTCCAGCATCTCGATGGCAATGGTCTTCTGGCCTTCGATGCGGAAAGGATTGATCGAGTTCAGCAGATACAGGCCCGCGCGGTCGGCGATGCCGCGCACCAGAGCCAGGATCTCATCGAAGTTCGCTTTTACTTGAATCGTGCGGGCGCCATACTCCAGCGCCTGCGCCAGCTTGCCGAAAGAGATGTTGCCGTGCGGCAGAAAAACCACTGCCTCCAGTCCGCCCGCGCTGGCATAAGCGGCCATGGATGCCGACGTGTTGCCGGTGGAGACGCAGGCCACGCGCTTGCGCTCCAGGCGCAGCGCCTGCGTGACGCCGCAGGTCATGCCGTTGTCCTTGAAAGATCCCGTGGGATTAAACCCCTGGTGCTTGAACGCCAGCCGGTCCAGCCCGCCGTAGCGCGCGGCCTCCGCCGATTCCAGGAGCGGTGTATCGCCTTCTCGCAGCGTGACGATGCCCGGCGCATCTCCGAACGGCAGCAGCTCGCGGTAGCGCCAGACACCGCTGGTATCGGCGGAATGATTCGACTTGCGCCGCTCGCGCCACACTCGCTTCCAGTGCGCGGCGTCGCAACCCGGCTGAGGCGCCGATACTTCCAGCAATCCGCCGCAGCGGGCACACGTGTAAATGGCTTCGGTGATGGAGTAACGCGCGCGACAGCTCTGCTCGAAACACAGCAGCTCGAATACCATAAAGATTCAGTATGAACCATCATGTTCGCCGTCCATCTTGAACGCGGCGCGGTGGCCCTGCGCCGCGTCCCTCGCCCTCGACGCCCAGAAGGATTCGCCGTTATCCGGCTGCTCCACGGTGGAATTTGCAACACCGATCTCGAGCTGCAGCGCGGCTATTACGGATTCCGCGGCATTCCCGGCCACGAATTCGTGGGCGAGGTAGTGGAGTCGGAAACCCAGGCGCTGCTTGGAAAGCGAGTGGTGGGCGAAATCAATCTGGCCTGTAATCGATGCGATTGGTGCGCCCGCGGCCTGGGCCGTCACTGCCCCAATCGCACGGTGCTGGGAATCGTCAAGCACCCCGGAGCGTTTCGCGAATTCCTCACGCTTCCGGAGCGCAATCTCCATATGGTTCCGACGGCGATCTCCACCGAGCAGGCCGTTTTCATTGAGCCGCTGGCCGCAGCATGTGAAATTCTCGATCAAGTCCGCATCCCGCGGGGCGCGCCGGCCGCCGTTCTGGGCGATGGCAAACTCGGCCTGCTCATCGCGCAGGTTCTGCACGCGCACGGTGCGCAAGTGCACCAATATGGACGCCATCGCGAGAAGCTGCGCATTTCGGAATCCGCCGGAATCGCCACCGAACTCGTCCGCAAGCTTCCAACCGCCGCGTATGACTGGGTGGTGGATGCCACGGGCTCTCCCGACGGCCTGAAGCAAGCCGTGGCGATGACGCGCCCGCGCGGCACGTTAATCATGAAGTCCACTGTGCACGGACTGGCCGCGATAGACACGGCCCCGATCATCGTGAATGAGCTGACTCTCACCGGCTCCCGCTGCGGACGCTTTGAGCCGGCCCTGCGTTTGCTGCGCCTGGGCAAGGTTCGAGTGGACGACCTGATTTCGGAAGTGCTGCCGTTGAGCGAGGCCCCGCGCGCGTTCGAGCTCGCCGCCACGAAGGGCGTCCTCAAAGTACTGCTGAAGAACGGCTGATTATTTTCCGAACAAACCGCGCAAACGGCCCAGCCGGGACTTCGCTTTCGACGGCGGCTTGACCGGCTCGACGGGCGCTTTGGGTTTGCCCGGCTCCACGGGCGGATGGTACGGCTCACGCGACAAGAACCGCACGCGATTTTCCTGGAATGCGTAAGTCTTCTTGTACAGCCCGCCGTCGGTTCCCTCCACCACCACCGAAAAGGTCGCGTTGGCTCCCGATGAATTCACCTGCACCGGAAAATGGCCCACCACGTTTCGCTCGATAAAGCCCGTTTCATAGCGATGCCGGCGGCGGTTCCAAACGAACACGCGAAAGCTGTCGAATTCGTACGGTTCCACTCCCTTACCGATAGTGGTCCACAGCCAGTGCTTCTTTTCCCCGTCGTCGTGGGCGTCACCGAGCGCGAAGTAGGATGTGATGCGATGGCCCTCCGCATACTGCGCCACGTCGTCGGGAATCGCCATCAGCAGCAAGCGCGACAGCACCCATCCCACTTTGCCGTCGCTTGTGCGGACCTGGCTCCAGTCGTCCATGGGAACATCCTGGGCCGCTGCCTGCTGTGCGGTCTTTTCGTTGTTTTCCTTGGCTTCCGCTTCCTCTTCGGAGGTTCCGGAAAGTTCCAGCCAGTTCCCGGGCGGTTTGGGGGCGGGCGGCATGGGAGGCGGCGCAATCTTCGCGGCTGGCTTCTCCTTGCTTCGCTTCCGCGACGGCTTTGGTTTCGGCGGAGCGGGAGCCGGCGCCTTCACCGCCTGGGTTCGCGGCGTGATCTTGTGACCGATCACATCCACCTTGCTGCCCTGCGCGATCTGCACAAAGCTGGGCGATCCCCGGCTCGGCTCGGTGTGCATGTTCAGCGATTCGTACACCGTGGCTGCTCCCTGCGAAGGAAACCTGGCCGACTGTTCGGCCACCGTCTTCAAAGCGTTCATCTGATCCGGCGTCAGCAATTGCCGGTTGTCGGTCCACCCTTCGGCTCCCTGGCTGGTGCGGACCCTTACAAATCGGCGCTTGTACTCCAGCACTTCCAGGCGATCGCCGTGCTTCACGGTGGCCGAAATGGGCGATTTCGGCGTCAGTTCCTGGCGGAGATTCAGCGTGGTGGGCCCCGCGTAGGCTTCGGCCAGCATGGGCGAGCGCGATTGCTGCATCCCGCAGCCCGCGCAAAGCAACAAGGAAATGAAGATGAGAGAACGGACGGTAGTCACGCTCGGAGGTTTCTGCTGTTAGTGTAACAGGTATGGCCGATGCCGAATTCTATTGCCCCGCCTGCCGCGCACCCGTTTCCGATCCGCTTCCGTGCGGCGACTGCGGCTCGCTCATCTGCCGCAAGTGCGGAACGCCGCTGGAAGTGCCCGACGAGCTGGGAATCGGGTAATGCGCTCAGAACAGGCCGCGCTTGCCGGATTTGAAATCGTCCCACTGGCCGAAGGCTTTCATCTGCAAATCGAGTTTGGTGTCGATTAGCAGCTTCTCCACTTCGGTTCTATTCTGGCGCTTGGCCGGGAGGTCTCGATTTTCGGCGAAAGCCCAAAGCAGCGCGCCCGCAATCGCTTCCGTGATGCGCTGCTCGCGCGCGTTGATGCGTTCAAATGTATCGGACTCGGCATGGTAATCGGGTAGATACGGAATCGGATCCTGGATCGCGACCAGGTTCGGAACGCCCGAGAGTATGAAGTCGAAATTATCGGTGCCGTCCATCGCGTCTATCAAATGATCGAACGGAGCGAAGCTGGCGACCGGCGAGAGCGCATCGTTAACAGCCTTGCGCAGGTCCTCGCGTCCGTTGAGATAGAAGCCGCTGGTGCGGCCAGATCCGGTGTCAAAGATCACCACTGCCGCGTGTTTATCAAGCTCGGATTTGTGCCGCGCTACATAGCCCACCGATCCCCACATGCCCTGTTCCTCGCCGGTGAACAGCACGAACCGGATGGTGCGGCGCGGGGTGATGCCCAACTGGTGAAAGCCGCGCGCGAGATCGATGACCATGGCGGCGTTTACGCCGTTGTCCTCGGCGCCTGTACCCAGATCCCAGGAATCCAAGTGCGCGCCCACCAGCACGATTTCATCGGGCTTCTCGCGGCCACGGATTTCCGCCACGACGTTCTTGGATTCGAACGACGCGCCGGTCTTGTTCACGATGTTGAGCCGCATGCGCACTTCCCCCTGTTCGACGAGCCGCGCAAGCCGCTCGGAATGCTCGCGCGAGACGATGGCGACTGGGAACCCAATCATGGACCCGTCCAGGGTGAGGGGATGCCGGTACAGCAGCCCGCGCGGCCGCGTGGACTCAAGCAACAGCGCCGCCACGCCCGCTTTCTTGGCGGCGTCCAAGACTGTGGGATTGCGAAGATATTCAGCGAACAGGTCGTCAAAGGTCTTCATCTCCTTTGAATGAACCAGCACGATGGCGCCGCGTGCGGAGGCGCCGAGTTTGGCAATTGATTCTGGCGTACCCTCCCCGCCGTCCAGCAGTCGAGCGTCGAGTTGGCCCTTGGTGGATAGGGACATGGGCGCGGCCGCGATGCGGACGGCGAATCGTTCGGGCGCACTGGCGGACGCTTCAGCGGTTCCGGGCAGCCATAGAGAGGGCAGGGAGAATGGTTCCAGGGACACGCGATCGATACCGGCGTCGCGGAATTTCTTGGCGCCCCATTCGACGGCGCGCCCGCATGCGGCTGAGCCGGTGGGACGGCCGCCGATGCGGTCACAGAGTTCCCGGACGTCGTCGATCATCGGTGTGTTGGCAAGTGCGCGAGCGGCGAGCCGCTGGGGTGCTTCGGATTGGGCGAGCAGGCTGGCGGCTAGCGGGAGGATGAGGATGCTGGTGCGCATTCCGCGGAAGAGCGGGGCCAGGGGGCCCCACGCGGACCAGGGGGTCCGCCCCACTATTGTTCACCCCAGATGTATTGGCTGAACCATTCATAGTTGTGTTCCAGCACCGCGCGCTGCTGCTTGGGCTTATTGATCGGGTGGCCGAAGCCTTTATAGAGGATCAGCTTGACCGGGACGCCGCGGTCCTGCAGGGCTTGATACAGCTCGAACGCGTTTGGCGGCGGGACGCGCTTGTCCTGATCGCCGTGCTGGATCAGCGTGGGCGTCTTCGCGTTCTTCACATACGAGATGGGCGAGGTCTTCTTGTAGATGTCAGGATCGTCCCAAGGCGTGGCTTTCAGATACTGGCGGGTGAAGGGGTGAAT
This sequence comes from Acidobacteriota bacterium, assembly GCA_030776455.1. Classification (GTDB taxonomy): domain Bacteria; phylum Acidobacteriota; class Terriglobia; order Bryobacterales; family Bryobacteraceae; genus JALYHQ01. The sequence continues at coordinate 6,021 of JALYHQ010000122.1, forward strand.
GTCGGTGTTGACGTAGTAAGTGGTCCAGTCCGAAATGCCTGCGCCAACGGAAACAGCCTTGAAACGGTCGCTGTAGGTAGTGATGAAAGCCGAAATATATCCGCCCTGGCTCCAGCCCATTGCACCGACGCGATCCTTGTCCACCATGCCTTTGGCGATCAAGTAATCGACGCCGGAGATGACATCCTGATAATCGCCGAGTCCGAGATTGCGGACATTCAGCGCGCGAAATTTCTCGCCGTAGCCAGCCGAGCCGCGATAGTTCGGCTTCAGGATCAATGCGCCCTTGGCGGCAAAACGCTCGACGGGATAATAGCGGTCAGGCCCCAGGGCGGCGTTGTCGACGCCGGTGGGACCGCCGTGGATGACCACCAGCAGCGGGTATTTCCGGGTGGCGTCATAGTCGGCGGGCTTGATGAGAATGCCCTGAATGGCGGCGCCGTCGGAGGACTTCCACTCGATCACCTCGCGCGTCGCCAGGCGGAACTCTTTCCACTGATCGGCGAAAGATGTCAGCATCTTGGGCGCGAAATCACGAACCGAAGTGATCACTACTTCGGCAAAACGATTGGGCTGCCCGCCGACGGCGGCCAGCGTCTTATGGTCGTGCGTGAAGGAAACGCCGTTCCACAGGGAATGCTCCGGCGCGCTTAACCGATCCACCTTCAGACTTTCGGGATTCAGGCGGAAGAGATGCCGGTCGGTCTTCTGCTGCGCGCTGAAATAGATTCCATCGGGACCCCAGTCAATGATGCCGGGATCTTCGTCGAATTCGCCGGTGAGGATGCGCGGCTGTCCGCCGTCCACGGACACCACGGCCAGACGGGTGTTCGCATAAAAGTAAAACTCGGCGCCGTTGGAAGTGGAGAACGCGATCTGCTTGCCATCGGGCGACCACACGGGTCCGTTGTGCGGACCCTTGCCGTCGACCAGCTTGCGGGTGTGTTTATCGGCGAGATCGAGGACGTAGATCTCAGAGGTGTATGAGGACCCGAGATCCGGATCGCGAGTGGCGGAGAATGCTATGCGCTTGCCGTCGGGCGACCAGTCGAACGACGACACGCTGAACTTGTCGCCTTCGGTGAGCGCTTCGGGCTTGGGGCGCGCCTTTGGATCGGTGGGAATTTCAGAGGGCGCCTTTACTATCCAAAGGTGAACCATGGTGTAATCGCCCTGGATGATTTCGAAGTCGCCGTACTTTTCCTTGCGGTCCTTGCGAGGCTTGGAATCCGGGCCCGTGGAAGTGAAAGCGATCGTGGTTCCGTCGGGCGACCAATCGAAATTATTGACGCCATTCTCTTCGCCGGTAAGTTGGGCAGCCTCACCGCCGTTGGGCGCGATTACGTAGATCTGCTGCTTGCCATCGCGGTCGGATGCGAAGGCGAGACGCTTGGAATCCGGCGACCAGCGCGGATTCTGACTGGACTTCTTTCCGCTGGTGAGCTGGTAGCGGACGCCGGTGGCCGGCAAGGCGATCCAGATCTGCGAGTCGAAGGAGTTCTCCTCCCAGTTGGCCTGCTGGACGGTGTAGGCAACGTAGCGTCCATCGGGCGAAATGCGCGCCCCGCCGGGGGTCTTCATGCTAAGCGACTGATCAATGGTGGGGACCTGGGCGGCCAGGGTGGATGCGAGCAGAGCGAGGGCAAGGTAATGCGGGTGCATGGGGGTATTATATGTGCGGGGAGCGGGGGCTGGGGCCCCACTCTTGTCTCACGCAAGATGAGCCTGAGCCGGGACCGGATTCTCATACAAGATGAGCCTGAAGGGGGAGATCGGGATGCTGGGTATTGATCATCAGCATGGACGATTCAGAAGCGGGGAGCCT
>JALYHQ010000123.1 GCA_030776455.1 Acidobacteriota bacterium
CTTGGAAATCGGCCCGCAGGTTGATACCCTGCCCCACAAGACCTGTTTACTGATGTTCCCCGGCTTCGACGATCTTGTAATTGCTGTAGTCGATGGTCAGTTCACTCTTGCCGAGGAAGAACGTGTCGGTTACGGCGTGGCTGGTCTGGGCAAGCCAGAATTCGCCGACCTTGGTGTATTCCCGCGTGATCATAGGGCGGCCACTCAGGAAGGAAGAACTGGCGGTGGGCTTGCCCTCTATTTTTACGAGATATCCGTCTTCCTGGTCGATCCAAGCGCGGCCTTTCAGGAGATGGGGACTCTTCACGCGCGGGGTGAGTTCCAGGATGTAACATTTCCTGCCTGCTCGAACTTCCTCCCCCGTGTACTTCATTGCATAGTTCGCTACGTTTACCAACAGGAGCCGCCGGGCTTCCCCGCGGCTCATCTCGCCTTCTTCCTTGAGCAAACGATCAAAAACGCGCGACTGAAGCGTTGACGATCCGGTTCGCGACAATACCTTGTAGGTCTTGCCCTGATCTTTTCGAAAAACGGTTTCCACCACCATTTCGGCGGACTGCCCAAACCGCGCACTGACAACCTTGTAGTGTTCGGTTACGGTATAGCCCGCCAAGCGGCTTTCACGTCTCGCCTCAGCCTGTTCCAGAGCATGAATGGCGGTTTGCTCGGGCGTCGATTGGGCGGCAAGGGTCTGCGCGAGCAGAATCGATATGAGGAACAGTCTTTGGGTTGGCACAGGCGGGAACGAATCCTTCGTCGTTTCCTGACCGTAGCGTAACACGAAGTGGCTTGCCGCCCCGAATAAGCATTACACTGGCTGTTTGCCCGCTTATGACCTGAAGCAGCTGAGTCCGGAAGTATTCGCGTCGCTGGATTCGATGGAAGGGCTCGAGCTGCCGCGAGCCGCCGTCGAAGCTCCGCGCAAGACGGACCGGGGCTGGAGTCTGGCTGGGTTACTGGCCGCATCGTGCGTAGCAGCCGCGGCCTGGGGACTGCATCGTCTCTGGCCGCCCGCCAGCTCGGCGATACTGGCCATCGTGCTCGGCGGCGTCATCCGCAACAGCTTGCCGCTTCCGGCGGCCTGGATCGAGGCTTGCAAGGGACTGGTGAAGCGCGTGATCCCGCTCACCATCATCTTGACCGGTGCGAGTATTAATCTGGCGGAGGTGGCGCACGTGGGAGCGCCGGCGCTGGCCGTGATTGTTGCAAGCATCGTGTGCGGATGCGTGGCGGCGGTGCTGGCGGGACGCATGGTGACGCTCTCGCGCAACACAGCGACGCTGGTGGGATGCGGAACCGCGATCTGCGGCACCAGCGCCATTATCGCGGCGGCCCCGGTGATCGGCGCGGACGATGACGACCTGTTGCTGTCTGTATCGACGATCAATATTCTCGGGCTCGCCGTAATGTTCGCGCTGCCTCCACTGGGCGCGGCGCTGCATGTCACTCCGGCCGCATTCGGGATCTGGGCTGGAGTGACGGTGCATGCCGTTCCGCAAGCCATCACTACCGGATTCGCTTACGGCGCGCAATCCGGCGCGCTGGCCACGCTGGTGAAACTGGTGCGCGTGACGCTACTGGCGCCATTTCTGGTGGTGCTGGCATTCATGGTCCCACGCAAAGGCGCGCGACTGCGCTACGCGACGCTGCTGCCGCGATTCGTGTGGGGATTCCTGGCACTGGCGGTGATCAACACATTCCATCTGCTGCCCGCGTTGACGTTTCAGAGCGGCTGGCAGTTGCAATTGAGCACATTGCTGAGCGAGGCGGGCAATATCCTGCTGACGCTGTCGATGGCGGCCATGGGGCTGGAGGTGAGCGTGCGATTTCTGCTGAAGTCGGGATTTGCCGCGCTGGCAACGGGCGTGGTGGCGAGCCTCGCGCAAATCCTGCTGGCGCTGGCGATGATCCACTGGCTGGTTTAGAAGCGTTTACTTGATCCAGACTGTTTTTGCATTTACGAATTCCCGGATGCCGAAGCTGCCGAGCTCTCGGCCGTAGCCGGAATGCTTGATGCCCCCGAAGGGCAGACGCGGGTCAGAGGCTACTACGCCGTTGATGAAGACCTGTCCGGCTTCGAGTTCGTCGATAAACCGCCGCTGCTCTTTCGCGTCGCCGGTCCAGGCGCTGGCCCCCAAACCAAACGCGGTGTCATTGGCGAGGCGAACGGCGCCATCGATATCGGGGACGCGGAAGAGCATGGCCACGGGGCCGAAGATTTCTTCGCGATACACGGGACAATCGCGCGGGACGCCTTCGAGAATGGTCGGCTCGAAGAACCAGCCATCGCGATTGATACGTTTGCCGCCGGTGAGGATGCGCGCGCCGGCGGCCGATGCGCGGCGAACCTGGGTTTCCAGATCGTGAATGATTTGCGACGTGGCCATGGGGCCGACGTCGGTGGCGGGGTCCATGGGGTCACCCACTTTGAGCGCGCGCATTGCCTCGACAAAGAGGCGAGTGAAATCCTCGTATACCGCCGCGTGGACGATGAAGCGCTTGGCGGCGATGCAGGATTGACCGCCGTTGACGGTGCGGGCTTTGACGGCGAGGCGCGCGGTGGAGTCGAGATCGGCGGTGGGCATGACGATAAACGGATCGCTGCCGCCCAGTTCGAGCACGGTCTTCTTGATGTGCCCGCTGGCTTGCCGCGCTACTTTCGCGCCGGCGAGTTCGCTGCCGGTGAGCGTCGCCGCAACGACGCGCGGGTCGTCCAGGATCAGCGGAACACGGCCGGATTCTATCAATAAGGTCTGGAATACGCCGTCCGGGAAACCGGCGCGGAGGAAGATGTCTTCAATGGCGAGCGCGCATTGCGGGACATTAGAAGCGTGCTTGAGCAAGCCGACATTGCCGGCCATCAACGCCGGCGCGGCGAAGCGGAATACCTGCCAGTACGGGAAATTCCAGGGCATTACCGCGAGCACCGGACCGAGCGGCTGGAACTGCACGGAGCTATGGGCAGCATTGGTAGCGACCTCTTCCGGAGCCAGGAACGCCGCGGCATTTTCAGCATAGTAGCGGCAGGCCCAGGCGCACTTCACAGGCTCGTCAACCGCGGCTCGGAGGGGGCGGCCCATTTCGGCGGTCATGAGCGCGGCGAGGGCGTCTTTGTCCGATTCGAGGAGAGCGGCGGCGCGAAGCATTTTCGCGGCGCGGTCAGAGAAAGAAGTGCGGCGCCAGGAACGGAAGGCGGCGGCCGCCCGGGCGAGCTTTGATTCCAGTTCGGGGCCGGAGAGCGGAGTGAAGGTGCGGAGCGTCTCGCCGGTGGCGGGATTGATGCTGGCGATGGGCACGGGAGCCTGTTATCGATTTTAACGGGACAGGGCATGGCCCTGTGTTACGGTCAGAATTTGAAGCGGAAGACGAACTGGAGCGATCTTGCGCCGCCGGCTTGGAAGATGGGCGCCAGACCGCTGCTCGGGCTGCCGCTGCCGAGCATCAGGTTGAGCATCGACGTCGACTGGCCGAACAGCGGGCTCGAGAGGAAACGGATGGGGTCGGCGAAATTGGGATGATTGAAAGCGTTGAAAGCTTCCACGCGGAGCAGGAGCGAGCGCTGCTCGCCCAAAGAGAATTCGCGGCGCACTGCGAGATCGAGTTGCGACATACCCCGGCCGCTTAGGGCGTTGCGTCCCAGATTGCCCTGCTGGGGAAAGCCCAGCACGGAATTGACCGGTTGAAACGCGTCGCGATTGATGCGCCGGCCGTCGGGGGCCGACGGATCGGAGATCCAGACCGGCAGGCCGCCGATCAGATCAGGCCGGTAGACGTTTTCATAGCTGATCGCCTGCGATTGCTCGGAGTCGAGCACGTTAATGGGAAAACCGGTGCGGGCGCGGAACACTCCATCCAGGGCCCAGCCACGGCTGTGCGGAATCTCATAGGTGAATCCCGCGGAGAGCGAGTGGCGAACGTCAAAATCGGAGGAGGCATGGTCCTGGGCGGGGGTTAACTGCGAGTTGACCAGGTAAAGCCCTGAATCCGCGGAGCTGTTGTCCAGCGAGTGGGACCAGGCGTACGAGACCTGCGCTCGGAATCCTCGCGCCAGCCGCCGGCGATACTGCGCCTCAAGCCCGTGATAGCGGGACGAACCGTGGTTGGTGGCGAGCGCCAGCAATAAGGAGGACGTGCTGCCCGGTCCGCCGATCTCACGGCGGATCAAATTATCGCTGGAAGAGCCTGCATACCCAACCGACACCAGGTCGTGACTGGTGATCGCATGCTCCACCGAAACGTTCCACTGTTTCACAAGGGGCAGGCGGAGATCGGGCATGAATCCGAAACCAAGTTGAGTGGTAACAAACAACGTCCGCTGGCTCGCGTACTGCGTGACATTCAGGGGGCCGTTATTGACCAGGTCCGTTGCGAGGCTGAGGCTGGAGTCGTAATAGAATCCCATGCCGCCGCGAATCAAGGTTCTTCCATTCGAGAAAGGTTGGTAAGCAACGCCGAATCGCGGCGCGAAGTTTGCGTACGTGCTTTGCCAAATGGGACTTTGAATCGGCGCCAGGACGCCGGCTGCATCCAGCAAACTCACGGGCGCGTTCAGATTGGGCGCGGGACTGATCTCCCAGCGGAGTCCGTAGGTGAGCGTCAGGCGCGGAGTCACCCGCCAGGCATCTTGCGCGAACAAGGAGATCTCTCTCAGTACGGCGGAAATGTGCTGAGGCGGGGAGTTCGCAGTCCAGTAATTGCCGCGGCTCGCAAGATCCCGGACGGTATCCGCGAGAATACTCAATGAGCCGGTGTCGTCTGAACGCGAGGGGCCTAAACGCCGGTAGTCCGTGCCGAACCGGATGGAATGCGTGCCGGGATTCCAGCTCGCGGTGGGAGAAATCTGGAATTGTGTCTGGCTGCGCCGGCCTTCAGAGCCAGAGAAGACTTGCCCCACACCGGCGATGGAAAGCCGGACGAGGTAATCGCAGACGCCCGCGGGGCCGAGAAAGAATGCGATGGACGGTCCCAGCGCGCAGGCGGGCAGGATAGCTGGTCCGGCTTGCCGCCAGACCGAATGCGATGTCGCGCTGGAAACGTTGGCACGCAGATCCAACACCATGTTGGGCCGGGCGCGCAAATTGAGGCCCAGCGTGAGACTTCGCGAACCGAGATCCAGCGCGTTTACCGGATCGCTTCCGAATTCGGTGGACGAGGGCGATTCGTCATAGCGGGCGAAGGAAGTCAGGCGGGACGAGAATGCGTGATCCACCCGCACGGCGCCCGTATCCAGCTGCGACGGCCGGCTGATTCCGGCGGTCCAAAGCGCAAGGTTGTTTCCCAGATCGGGTCCGTTCGGCTCAGGGAAGAGACTGAGCAGCGGTCCGGCGCCGCCGCCGAAACTGCGCGCGGCCAGCGTTGGCACGGGTTGATTCAAAACGAAGGGCTGGCGCAGCCGCATGCCTTCATAAGACAGAAAAAAGAATGTATGATCGCGCCAGACCGGGCCGCCGAGCGTTGCGGCGAACTCCTGCTCGCGCTGGGGGGCCCGCGCATCGGCGTGCCGGTTCGCAAACCAGTCATTCGCACCCAAAGCTTCATTACGCAATCCGTAGAGCAGCGATCCGTGCAGTTCATTCGATCCAGAACGGGTGGTTAGCGAGACTTGCGCGCCGGGCATTCTTCCGAATTCCGACATTGTCGTCGAGGTCTGCACGCGCATCTCTTCCAGCGCGTCCAGGGACACCAGACTATCGAGGCTGCCGAAAGCGGTCATGCCCGGCAGCGTGCCTCCGGTAGATTGCGCCGGCAACCCGCCGCCGCCCACTCCGGAATTCGCGCTGACTCCGTCGACCGTGAAATAGTGCGTATTGGGCCGCTGCCCATTGACCGTGAACTGTCCGGCTTCGCCGCGAGTGGCGGGAGTCACTACGGTTCCCGGGGCGAGCTGCAGCAGAGTGAGCAAGCCCCCGCCACTTACCGGCAGCTTCTCGATTTCATCGCGTTCGACCAGAGTGCCAACGGAAACTTCCCTGGTATTGAGCAGCGGAGCCGTGCCTTCCACGGTGACGGTTTCTTGCACACTGCCGATCACCAGATTGAAATCCACCCGCTCCGGCTGCGATTCCAGTAATCTGACTCCGAAGCGGATCATGGTGCGGAAGCCGATCTTGCGCACCGTAATCTTGTACACGCCCGCGAGTAAAGGAGATACGACATAGCCGCCGTCGGGTTGCGACAGCGTCGTGCGGCGCACGCCGGTGTCTTCATTTACCACGCTTACCAGCGCGCCGGGGACGGATGCCGAGGAGGCGTCCAGAATCACGCCGGAGACATGGGTGTAGTTCTCGGCCGAGAGCGGCGCCAGGCAAGCCGAACAGATCAGGGCCAGGATCCGCCCAGATTTCACTTATTTCCCCGTGTTGGATGAGAGACGGTCGTACACTTCCACCTTAGCGCGTAATTGCGCCAGGGCAGCGGCTAATTGACCGGGAAGCTGATCGTCGGCGGAATCGGCGGGGGCGGCGCCGAAGATTACTGCCAGCATACGGTCCACGCGGCGGGCGGATTGAAAAAGCTCCTCGGTGGCGGGCTGCCAGGCGGTGGAAGAGAAGCTGCCGGCGCTGCCGCTTCCCGATCCGAGCGCTGGATTCAATACCCGCTGGAGATCGGCGGCCTGACGCCGCAGCGTCGCCGTATGCTCGCGCGTGAGTTGTCTCAGCAGCTGACGGTCATCCGGGTCGAGCTGCGATTCCAGAGACGCGGGGAAGCGCTGCGCCAGAGTGCGCAATGCGTAGGCCCGCGCCATCAGCGGCTCGCTCAGGTCGAAAACCTCGGAGGCCAGCTGTTCAAAATTCGCACGGCCGCCGATCTTCTGCGCGATTCGATCTTGCAATTGACGAAGCTCGGCGCCTGGGGGAGTGGAGGCGGCGGACTTATCCGCACGCACGGCGGCCGGAGCGGAATCGGAGAAGTGCACCACTACGCGCGGCTGCGATCCAATGGCGTCCTGAATCTCGCGCCGGCGTGCCGGTGGGATGCCCGCGCCGCTGACCAGAATTTCTCCCCCCGCGCGCGTAACTTCGACGGGGTCGCCCAGATCGGCGCCGGCTCGATGCAAAGCTGCCCACACGCGCAGTTCGTCGCCGGCGGTGGCCTGAGGCACCGGCGCACTCACCGGCGGCGTCACCACGTCCGGCAAAAGCGCGGGGTGATTTTGCACTGGATTTCCGTCCGTGGCGGCAATCGCGCCCTCCGGAGCCGCGGCGTCCGCGACTTCGGAAATTTCCACCCATTCCCGGTTACGAAATTCGAAGCGGCCTGCCACGGGCTGCAGATCCTGAGATCTGAGCTTGAGGGAAGCTTCCGCCAATTCGCTATCGGAGGAACTGGTTTGCACGCGGACGGAATCCTTTTCTTCCGTCACGCGGTCCTGTTTCGCGGCCAGTTGATTGCGCCAGGCCTGATAGGATTTCGCACTCAGCGGGTCATCCCAATCGTAATGGGCAGACTGGAACAGCGCCTGGAGTGAATTGAGCGCATCGCTGTCGGCGCTAGAAGCCAGTTTCGTCCCGGGTCCGGCGGTACGCGTAAGACGATGCAGTCTGGTTCGAATCTCAATCTTGTGAGCTTTCACGGGATGCGTATCGGCCGCGATAACGGCTTTCCGCAGCAGTTCGGCGGCTTGAACCGAGGGCGTGATTCGGAATCGATAGAACAATCCAAACGCGATCAGCATGGCTACTGCCACCGGCGCCCAGATGCGGGCGTTCCCGAGGGGCCAACTCAGAGCCTGGGCGGCGCGATCCATCAGACTGGGCGCCGCTAGCGAAGCATCGATTTCCGAGAAACGTTGATAGATGTCGGTCCACGGCGCGGGAGCGGGAGGCAGGTGCCGCTGCAGCACGTTCTTGCGGTAACTTACACACTCGGCGACGGTGTTCTGCAACTCTTCGAACTGAGCGCGGCACTGCCAGCAGGCTTCCAGATGCAAGCGGACCTCGCCCGATTCACGGGCCGGCAACTCGCCATCGGCATAGCGGAGCATCTGTTCTTCTTCGGGGTGGCGCATCAGCGACCTGGTCATAATTCATCCTTCTTCAATCGAGCGATAGCGCGCCGCAGGAATTCGCCTACCGCGGACGCACTGATTCCAAGTGCGGATCCAATTTCGGGGTACCGCAAGCCTTCGAGTCGCAGGAACAGACAACGCCGCTGCTGTTCCGACAAGCGCTGCACGGCGCGATGAAAACGCAGCTTCTGCTCGCGCTCAAGCAGGCCTTGTTCGGGGTTCATCTCCGGCGCCGCCAGCCGGTATTCCAGATCGGCGTCAAAGGGTGCCTGGGGGCTCTGTTTCGCGCGGACCTTCAACCCGTGATTGTGCGCCACGCGAAAGATCCAGGCCCGCGGGTTTTGGATCTGTTCGCCCTTCTTCAGGGTCACATACAAGCGCAGAAAAACTTCCTGGGCGGCCTCTTGCGCCTGGGGAGGATGCAGTCCCAGTCCGAGCAAGTAGCGGTACACGTCGTCACGTGCTTCCACGAACAGTTGAGCCACCTGATCCTGGAGCGTCATAGAGGCGCGATCCTGCCGAAGGATACCCGTAAGTTCTCTACCCAGCGAATACGACGACATGAATGGTCAAAAAATCCCGCTGCTCCTAAAGACCCTCAGGCATCCTGTTGCAACTACAGGTCTCGGGGAAAAAATCCGAGTCTGTCAAACCGAGTGTAGTTGAAATGTCACCCTGGGGGGTCTTTGAAACGAATGCGAACCACGGTTTCGGTGACCATCGTCACCTATAACACGCGACAGTTCATCGAATCGTGTTTGGAATCGGTCCTGGAGCAAAGGCACCCCGTGGAAGTGGTGGTTGTCGATAACGCATCCATGGATGGAACGCGGGGCGTTCTATCGCGATATGAAGACCGAATCCGCGTAATCTACAATAACGAAAATATTGGGTTCGCCGCGGCTCAAAACCAGGCGATTGCCGCCAGTTCGGGCGACTGGGTGCTGGTGCTGAATCCGGATGTGGTGCTGCTGCCGCGTTTTATCGAACAGCTGGTGGAGTGCGGTCATCTGGACTCCAAAGTGGGAACCGTGTGCGGGCGGCTGCTGGCGATGGGACGGGATCTGGAGCCGCTGGAGAAACCGATCATCGATTCCGCCGGGCTTTATTTCACCCCCGCGATGCGACATTTCGACCGCGGCTCGCATGAACCGGACGATGGCCGTTTTCGAGACATGGAATATGTGTTCGGAGCCAGCGCGGCTGCGGCGCTGTACCGCCGGGAGATGATCGCCGACGTTTCGGATGCGGGAAATTTCTTCGATCCGGATTTCTTCGCGTATCGCGAAGACGCCGATGTCGCGTGGCGCGCCCAATTGCTCGGTTGGCGATGCTTGTATGTCCCGGACGCCGAGGGTTTTCATGTACGGAGCGTGCACCCCGGAAACCGGCGCGCCGTACCCGGCGTTCTCAACATGCACTCGGTGAAGAACCGCTTCCTGATGCGCATCAAGAATATGACCGGTGGTTTGTACCAGCGATTCTGGCGTCCCACAACGGCTCGCGACCTCCTGGTGGTAGGTGGATGCCTGCTTCGGGAACCGGGATCGCTGCCTGCGTTTTTCCACATCGCGCGTTGTTTCCCGCGCGCGCTGGGCTGGCGCCGCCGTATCATGAGCCGCCGCAGAGTTTCCGACGAAAGCCTGGCACACTGGTTCAATTCCGAACCCTGCGCCGAGCCCGTCAACCAGATCACGCTTCAAACGAAGTGTGAGAGTCTCCTTGTGTGATCAGGTAGTGGCGCTTTAGCCTTGGGCGCCACTACCTGCTTTTTTCGCCGAAACATTTGCTAGCGCCACAACCGCCGGTTTCGTATGCTTGACACCCTCGCCCTCCACTCATACGCTTAAAGGCATGGAAGTAAGTTTGACGCCAGACCAAGAAGCGTTTATCCGCCAGGCCATCGAGACTGGGCGGTTCCACGATGAAGAAGACGCGGTCCGGGAAGCCTTGTCGCTGTGGGAAGAACGCGAGCGCAAGCGGGCAGAGTTCTTGGCAACTCTTGATGATGCTAAGAGCTCCGTTGCACGGGGCGAAGGTCGAATCATAACGCAGCGATCTGTGCGGGCGCTTGCCGAGGAAGTGAAACAGCGCGGCCAAGCTCGACTCGCCGCCGAGCAACAAGCGCCCCGCTGATGGCGCACCGCGTGGCCCCGCGAGCCGAGGCGGATCTAGACGATATCTGGTATTACGTCGCCCAGGAGAGCGGAAGTGTCGAAGTCGCTAACCGCTTGATAGATACCCTCACAGGCCGTTTTTTCTCCTCGCCGGCCATCCCTGCTTGGGCCGAAGGCGTGATGACGAGTTTGGAGCTGGCTTGCGGAGTTTTCCCGTTGCCGAGTACGTCATTATTTATCACGTTGAGGATGAAGATATTCTTATCCTTCGCGTGGCACACGGCCGCCGCGAGATTGAGGGGTTATTCGGCAAGTAGCTAGCTTGCACCTTTGGAGAACTTCTGTGGGCTGCTCGGCCTCAGGTTGCTAACAAGTTGCTAACGTGCTACACGGATTAAAATGGTGGTGATGTCTTTGCCGCCGCCTCCGCCGCCGCTGGAACAGCTAGGGCAACGGCCGTTTTCGTTCTATCCGGCGATCGCCAACATCGAACACAACGAATGGATGTACCGGCAATCCACCTGGTCGGAAACGCTGGTACGCAATACCAAATCCGGCGAGGAGGTCTGGATCCCGCGGCGTTTCGTGGGTGAAGTTTCGCGCGTGGATGAGCCGGTAATGATTGTAGGGCTGCTCAAGGAACTGGAATATAGAGCCGGCGCTGTCTGGCCGGTGGAACGGCGCGTGATCGAGATGCCGCGCGCGGTGAATGACTGGGCGCGTCCCGCCGTGCACGCCGAACAAACCCTGGGCCCGGCGGCGGTAGTGGGAATCCGGCTGTCGGACGGCGCCGAATCGAAGATCGGAAAGGCCATTCTGGGCGGCATCGCGGTGGGCATCGCTGCGTGCGTGCTGGTAGTAAGCCTGTATCGCGGCGGCGTGATCGGCAACCGTATTATCTATACGCCGCTGCTGCAGAATGATCTGGGATTGAGCGCGTGGGACGATTATCACGCCGTGGTACGGACGCTGGGCGCGCCGGCCGGAGACCATTGGCGCTCGGACAAAGGCGAGATGCAGTACCGGATTCTTTCGTATCCCAAGCAGGGGTTCTCCATCGTGCTGGCGGGCCGCGATCGAGATGGAGCGCGGTATATCGGGGCCGTGGATCGCCAGGGGAACCCGGTGCACTCCGTCCAAATGCCGGGAAACGTAAACAGCATCAGCCTGCTGCGCGCGCTGAAGTAGCGCAGGGCCATGCCCCGTCTTCGATTTTTCGGTGTAAGCTCTAACGCATGAAGAGATTTGCGGGCTATGCGGTCTGGGCACTGGTCGCGGTGGCGGCAGCGTTTTGCCTGGCGGGGATCGCTCTGAATCGGGGCGAGCATATCAACAGCATCTGGATCGTGCTGGCGGCCGCATGCACCTACGCTATCGGGTTCCGGTTCTACGCGAAATTCATCGCGGCACGCGTGATGATGCTGGATAATCAGCGCGCCACCCCGGCCGAGCGGCTGCGCGACGGGCATGACTTCGAGCCGACGAACAAGTGGATCCTGTTCGGGCATCACTTCGCCGCCATCGCGGGACCCGGCCCGCTGGTGGGACCCACGCTTGCGGCGCAGTTCGGATATCTGCCGGGAACCCTCTGGATCATCATCGGGTGCGTGCTTGGGGGCGCAGTGCAGGACTTCGTCATCTTGTTCTGTTCCATGCGGCGCAATGGAAAATCGCTGGGGCAGATGGCGCGGGAGGAGATCGGCAAAGTCGGCGGATTCACGGCGCTGCTCACCGTGCTGCTGATCATGATCATTCTGCTGGCGGTGGTGGCGCTGGTGGTGGTGAATGCGCTCAAGGGCAGCCCGTGGGGGACGTTCACGATTGCGGCCACCATGCCGATTGCGCTGTTCATGGGCCTGTATCTGCGCTACTGGCGGCCGGGCAAGGTGCTGGAGTGCTCGGCTCTGGGGTTCGTGCTGGTGCTGGCGAGCATTTTCGGCGGCCAGGCGGTATCGAATTCGCCGACGCTTGCGCCGTGGTTCACGCTGTCGGCGCTCGCCTTGGCTGGAGCGGTGATTCTCTACGGATTCTTTGCGAGCGCGCTGCCGGTATGGCTATTGTTAGCTCCGCGCGATTACCTGAGCACGTTCGTGAAACTCGGCGTGGTGCTGATGCTGGGCCTGGGCGTGATCTTCGCGAGGCCGGAACTTCAGCTGCCCGCCTTTACCCGGTTTGTAGACGGCACCGGACCCATTTTCGCGGGAAAGATTTTTCCGTTCTGCTTCATTACCATCGCCTGCGGCGCGATCTCGGGATTCCACGCGCTGATCTCGTCGGGGACCACGCCGAAGATGATCGCGCGCGAATGGCACGCGTGGCCCATCGGATACGGGTCCATGTGTCTCGAGAGTTTCGTGGCCATCATGGCGCTGATTGCAGCGTGCTCGCTGCAGCCGGGAGTCTTTTTCGCGGTGAACTCGCCGGCCGGGATTGTCGGGACGACGCCGGATGCCGCGGCCGCCACCATCACCACCTGGGGCTTTCCCGTAACCGCGGCGGACATGCAAACGCTGGCGCAGGACGTGGGAGAACGCAGCCTGTTTTACCGCACGGGCGGCGCGCCATCGCTGGCGCTCGGGATGGCGCACATCTTTGCGCGCGGTTCGGGCGGCCGCGCGATCCTCGGATTCTGGTATCACTTCGCCATCATGTTCGAGGCGCTCTTCATTCTGACGGTAATCGACGCCGGAACGCGGGTGGGGCGATTCATGCTGCAGGACCTGCTGGGGCACGTGTGGAAGCCCCTGGGGCGGTCGTCGTGGATGCCGGGAATGCTCGCTTCAAGCGCGGCCATCGTGCTGTGCTGGGGATATTTTCTGTGGCAAGGCGTGCGCGATCCGCTGGGCGGAATCAATTCGCTCTGGCCGCTGTTCGGGATCTCCAATCAGCTGCTGGCGACCATCGCGCTGTGCGTGGCCACCACGATTCTGATCAAGATGCATCGCGCCCGGTATCTTTGGATCACGTGCACGCCGATGGCCTGGCTGGTGGTGGTGACATTCACGGCCGGCTGGCAGAAGATTTTTTCGGATCAGCCCCGGCTCGGATTTTTGGCCGAGGCGGGACGGCTGCAGGGATTGCTGGATGCGGGCAAGATAGCGGCGGAGAAAATCGCGGAGACACAGGCTCAGATTTTCAACGCCCGCCTGGACGCGTTCGTATGCGCGGCGCTGATGGTGATGGTGGCGGCCATCCTGATTGACTCGCTGCGGATCTGGATCGGAATCTTGCGCGGGGTACGCAGCGCCCGCGTGGAAGAATCGCCGTTCGTGCTCAGTGAGCTGTCCATGGAGGGGCTATGAAGACTTTCTGGAAAACGCTGGTCTCCTTGCTCCGCGAGATTGGGGATGAGAACGCGTATCGCCGGCACCTGGCGGCCCACGGCAGATCGCATTCCGCCGCGGAGTGGCGGCGGTTCTCCGACGAACGCCTGGCGAGAAAGTTCGCACGGGCGAAGTGCTGCTGAGCACACCACCGCCCCCGCTATTCCCCGTGTAACGCTCCGCGCCCCGGCTTCACTACCCCGGTGCAGACTGCTTTTTCGTGTTTTGTTCAAGACCGCGGCCTCGCCGCGCTCGGGAGCACGTGTATTCATACATACAAAGAGAGAGGACCAAACTCATGATCGTTCCAACACCAGTATTCAGTCCCACGGATGGCGCAGTGGGCTGCGATTATCTACTCACCAAGAATCAACTGATCTTCGTCGAGTTCGACGGC
The DNA here is from genome assembly GCA_030776455.1 of Acidobacteriota bacterium. GTDB lineage: Bacteria > Acidobacteriota > Terriglobia > Bryobacterales > Bryobacteraceae > JALYHQ01. The sequence continues at coordinate 13,846 of JALYHQ010000123.1, forward strand.
ACTATCGACCTGATCAATCTCAGCAACAACACCCACCAGATCATTGGCACCGGGTATCAGAACCTGGAGGACATCAAAATCTCGCGCGATGGCCGCCACGCATATGTGACGGAACGCCAGGGAAATCTGCTGCGCGTCGATCTGCTCAATGCGAATCGAGCCGCCGCCCATGTTGTCAGCAGCGGCATGACCGCGCCGCACCAGATCGTGCTGGATGAAGATCACAATCTGGCCTACGTGGTGGAGTTCGCGCCGCTGGGCCGGATTTTGCGTATCGACCTGGGGAGCGCGACACCGGCCACCAATCACACGCCGGTCGCCACCGGGTTGAAGAACGCCGTCGGTCTATTGATGAGCGCCGATGGACAGTTCGCTTACGTCAGCGAGCAGACCGGCGGCGCCATCACGCGCATCCGGCTCTCCACCGGCAACCGCCAGCACCTGGTGACCGGACTCAATCAGCCGTTCTTCCTGACCTGGCTGGGCAGTGACGAGCACACCATCCTCACCACGGAACGCGACCCTGCCAACAAAGTAGTGCTGATCGACTTGACGCAAACCCCGGTGGCGCACAGCGAGATTGCCACGGTGCCCACGCGCCCATCGAGCGTGGCTATTGTGGGCGGCGATCAGGCGTACGTCTGCAGCGACCAGGCGATTACGAAGCTGTCGCTGAGCGCTTTTGGAGCCGGCGATCCTATCCTGATGGGAATCGGCCACGTTCCGGTGAGCAAGATTGGTCCCAAGCCCAATATTCCCGCCGGCATGGCAACCACCGATCCGGGTTACTTTTTCCAGGTGATGGATGCACCGTTCGGCGGCACGCTGGCGGTGATGTTCAATCACGTGTCGGCCCGGGCCATGGGGGCTGCGCACTATCGCCTGCTGGTGGATAACGTGGAGCAGCCGGTGACGCCGTTCAACGATTACAAGTGGAACAACGTCACGCATGATTTCGAGCTGGTTGCCAACCCGGTGCCGCCGGGGCCGTACTACAACGTCCGGGCCGCGGCCGACATCTGGTACAACGCCTGGCTCGGCGCATTTCTCGATACCACGCCGATCGCCAATGGCCTCCACACACTTTCATTCCGGCTGTTCACCGCGGCGAACGTCGAGATCGGGCACGTTACCGATGCGGGTCGCTCTGTGCAGGTGCTGATCGACAACGGCCTGCCCATCGCCAAGATCGACAAGATGTTCCACAACGGCGTGGAAGTGCCGGTGTGCGCGATCGAGCATCTTGGAGTGGACAAGTGGACTTTCGACATCCAGGCGCGCGATCCCGAGAAGCACCTCAAGAGCTGGTCGCTAACCGCTCTGTGGGGCGACAACAAGTCCGCCGTGGTCGCCTCCGGCGGCTATGTCCACAACCCCGCCGGCACGTGGGAAGGACTGCCGCCCGATCCGCACGTGGTTCCGGTCCCGTTCTGGAAGGCCGCCGTAGCGGGCGACCCGAGTTCCACCAACTGCGCTCACACGTTTTACCTGGGCGTGTGGGATCGCGTGATCAATGGGTGGGATTACATCCATTACTCCGACTATCACAAGTCGATTACCATCATTCCGTAAACCCGGGCGGAGATCGCGGGCCGATCACGAATCGGCCCGCGGTTACTTGCTAGCGCGCGGCGAGGAACTCGATGGCGGTGGGCAGTTCGGAGAAATGGTAGATGATGTAGTCGGGCTCGGCGTCGTGGGCGTGATGCGCGGTGGGGCCGGAGGCGAACAAGACTGTCTTCATCCCCAGTTGCTGCGCGCCGAAGACATCGCGATAACGGTCATTGCCTACGAAGATCGCGTTTTCAGGACGGACGCGAAGCTGGTCCAGAGCTTTCTGAAACAGGCGCGGCTCCGGCTTGCGATAGCCGCAGTCCCCGGAAATGATAATTGGATCGAAAAACTCGGCCAGCCCGGCGGCTCTAAGCTCCGGCAGTCCGTACGCACTCTGGGCGTCCGAGACGATGGCCAGCAGGTAATGTTTCTTCAACTGGGCGAGCACTTCCGGCGCCTGCGGATACGCGCACAGCCGCTTGCGGGAAATCCCGCGCTGCATCTCGGCGATGAACAGGGGCATCTGCTCGATTTTTTCGGGAGAGAGCGAGCGGGTGTAGCTGCTGGCGTTGCGGCGCAGAATCTCCCGCCAGATCGCCACCACGTCAAACTCAGGCCACTTCTCGCTGCAATCGGCAAACTGCTCCTTCATCACCTGGAAGTACAGTTCCAGAACTTCGCCGCGGTGCAGCGTGATGCCTTGATAAGTGAGGAAGTGTGAGATGGCGCGGTAGGCCTCTTCCATCCTTTCATCGGTCTCGATGTCAACCAGCGTGCCGTTGACATCAAATAGCAGAGCTTGTATGTCCATTAGAATGTCCGCAGAATGATCTTGGCTTCCTCTATCAGGCGCTGCCGGTGCGCCGCGCTCACCCAGGAATTTCGCGCGATGCGGAGCAGGGTGAGTCCCATCTGAAATGGCAGCCGGGCGCTGATGGAATGGAACGCCCGGTCCCGATCCGGGAAGTGGCAGGCATACTCCCACAGGAAATGGCCGATGAAAGGCTCCGCGCCGTCCTTGCTCCGGTTGGCTTGCAGAAAAAAATATTGCAGCTCGCCCGCGATTCTTCCCACGTCAAACGCACGGTCCGCTCGCCGCATCCGCTCCAGGTCAATCGCGATGACGTTCATGCCCTCGCCGAACAGGAAGTTGCTGGGTGTCGCGTCGCCATGCGCCAGTACCTGCTGATCCTCCCACATGCGCGGCTGGTCCCGCCATCTTTCCCGCAGCCAATAGAATTCATCGGCATCCCCGGCCGCGATGATCTGCTTGCTCCGCAGCCTGGCGATTATCTGGTCCAGGTACGCGCAATCCTCGGTGAAGTCGACACCCCGGCCATTGGCGGTTCGATTGTGCATGGTGGCCAGGAACCAGGCCAGGGCGGTCAATTTTCCGAACAGCCGATGCGCATTGCCCTGATAGATAGCGGCATTGATAACCGAGCTCAAGGAGGACCCCGGACAATATTCTTCCACCAGGACTCCGTTGAGGGCCGCGTTCGCGCCTAACGGCCTCACCACATGATGCGGGTAACCGTCTAGCCCGTGGCTTCGCAAGTGTTCCAGATTGTTGAACTCCCGATGCATCCGATGGGCTCCGGCGCCAAAGAATTTTCCAAGGACCCTAGCGCCGCTATGCTTTTCCTCGTACAGATAGACCTTATTGCCCTTTACGGAGAACACTCGAAAATCGGCAGCATCACCTTTCAGGCCCATCTGGGGGAGGATTTCGTATGCCAAATAGCCGTGTAGCGGGTCCGCGGCATCGAGATGTCCGACATAGTTTCGTAACACAATCGCTGCAAGATCGTAACACGGCGGGACCATTCGAAGCGTGTCAGAATAGAGAAGACTTCAGGCATTCCCCATCGAAATGAAAGCACTCGTCAAGAGCAAAAGCGAGCCAGGACTCTGGCTGGAAGACATACCTGAGCCCACCATTGGCATCAACGATGTCCTCATCCGCGTCCTCCGCGCCGGCATCTGCGGAACCGATCTGCACATCTACAACTGGGATGAGTGGGCGCAAAAGACCATTCCCGTGCCCATGGCGATCGGCCATGAGTTCGTCGGCGAGATTGTCGAGACCGGCTCGAACGTGAATGATTTTCACCCCGGCGACATCGTCACCGGCGAAGGACACGTCGTGTGCGGCCGCTGCCGCAATTGCCTTGCCGGACGCCGCCATCTCTGCGCCCACACTATGGGCGTAGGCGTGAATCGTCCGGGCGCGTTCGCCGACTACATCGCCGTCCCCATGACCAACGTGTGGCGTCACAAGGAGACCGTGGACCTGGACGTGGCCGCGATCTTTGATCCGTTCGGCAACGCGGTGCACACGGCGTTATCGTTCCCGGTGCTGGGAGAAGATGTGCTGATCACCGGAGCTGGACCCATCGGCATCATGAGCGCGGCGGTAGTGAAGCATGCCGGCGCGCGGCACGTGGTGATCACGGACAAGAATCCTTATCGTCTGGACCTGGCGCGAAAGATGGGCGTCACCCGCGCCATCGATACCGCCGTCACTCCCCTGGCGGACGTGCAAAAGGAGCTGGGGATGCAGGAAGGCTTCGACGTGGGCCTCGAGATGTCCGGTAACGCCTCCGCGTTCCGCGAGATGCTCACAAACATGAGTCATGGCGCCAAGATTGCGATGCTCGGAATTCCGGCGAAGGAGATGGCCATCGATTGGAATCTGGTGGTGTTCAATATGCTCACCATCAAAGGCATCTACGGGCGCGAGATGTATGAGACCTGGTACAAAATGACAGTCATGCTGGAATCGGGGCTGGACATCCGGCCAGTAATCACGCACCGGTTTGACTATCGGGATTTCGAGAAGGGTTTTGAGGTGATGCGTTCAGGATGCTCAGGCAAGGTGATCCTGGAGTGGGCCATCGGCTAAAATCGTCCAGGGGGTAGTGATGCGAAAATCGGCATTGTGTTTTCTGCTTGGAGCGACAGCGTTGGTTGGGTGGGGCCAGTCAGGCGATAGCGTAGATGGTTTTTCACGGCAGCAGTGGGCCCTCATCCACACGCTTTCTCCCTTGCCGGACCTGCCGGTGGACCTGACGAACAAGTATCGCGATTCGCCGGCTGCCGCGCTCCTTGGCCAGAAGCTTTTCTTTGAGCCCCGCCTCGCTGGCCCCATTCAAACCGGGACCCCAGCGGAGGGGCAGCTCGGCGCCATCGGCGAAACCGGCAAGATCGCCTGCCGCAATTGCCACATGCCGGAATCCAAGTGGCTCTTCGATATCCGATCGAATAACGGCGGCCCGATTCCAAACGCTACGGCGCTGGGCTCGCTCTGGATGACGCGCAACGTGAGCAGCATCGTCAACACCGTGTTCTATATTCACCCCAAATCCGGAGCGCATTGGCGCGAGAATGACGGCTTCTCGGACTCGGAATGGTTCGACGCCCAAAGCGAGCCGGAAGGCCCGCCGGTCCAAAACGGCAGCCGCCTCCAGCTCGCGCACGTGATCTTCGACCACTATCGTCACGACTACAATCAGGCGTTTCCCGAGTGGCCCCTCGATCCGCGCCTGGGGCAGCCGGGTCACTTTCCCGCCATCGGTTCGCCCTACACCGACACCGCGAACTGGAACAGTTTGAGCGCCGCGGACAAAGAGATCATTAACCGCATTCTGGTGAATTACGGCAAGGCCATTGAAGCGTATCTCAGGAAACTGGTGAGCCGCAATGCGTCGTTTGACCGTTACGTCGCCGGAGAACGCAATGCCATTTCGCAAGATGCCAAGGAAGGCCTGAAGCTCTTCATCGGCAAAGCGGGCTGCGTCAATTGTCACTACACGCCGCTGCTGTCCGACGACGATTTCCACGTCATCGGTTTGCACATCAATACCACGCTTTCCCCGCATGCGGATCCCACCGAAATCGGGCGCGCCTTCAATCAGCCTTTGATCTGCAATCCCACCGTGGCGGATGGGGACTTCAACGTGAACGGCCATTTCAGCGACGATCCCGACACCAAACGCGATGGCAACTTCTGCAGTCAGACCATCCCGCAGGGACTCTGGCGTACCAAGGGCCTTCGTCACGTCGCCGAGACAGCCCCGTACTTCCGCGACGGCCAGGCCGCGACGCTCGACGATGTAATCAACTTCTACGATCGCGGCGGCGACCCAGCCGGCACCTTCATCGGCGGCCCTAAGGAAATCCGCCCGCTGTACCTTTCGAACGAGGAAAAGGAAAACCTGAAGCAGTTCCTGAAGACCCTGACCGGCGACCCGGTCCAACCGCAATACCTCCGCGACCTCCACAACCCCTAATGCCCTGTGGGGCAGGTTAGTAACCTGCGGGCCGATTAGCAATCGGCCCTACCCAAGTTTCACCGCAGATCAGCATGGAGCAATCCTCAAAACCATTCAGATTCGCTCTATCCCTGCGCTTCCGCCATCCGAGCATGCCCTCTGAGGAAATCTCTAGAGCCATCGGCATGCAGCCCCAATTCCACTGGAACGCGGGAGAGCCGCGGGTCACGCCGACAGGCATCGCATTAGGAGGCGTGCGCGAGGAGACCTACTGGTCAAGTGGGGACTTGCACTCAGAGTGCCCAGATCTGGTCGATGCAATTGCCGCCAACCTTACGTCCCTGGAGCCCCACAAGGATTTCCTGCGAGAGTTCGTCACGACAGGCGGTGAAATCGAATACTTCATCGGCTGGTTCACCACGGACACATCCGGTGGCGAAACGCTGGACTGGGAGCTGCTGCAACGACTGGCAGACTTTAAGATCAGCCTCGGTTTGGATGTTTATGGCAATAAGTAAGTCCGCTCCCGCCTACTCTACTGTCGGCGCAGCCCCACCCCGAATCGGCACCTCGGGCAGCAGCGTGTTCAGCACCACTGCGGCCGTCATGATCACAGCCCCCACCAGAAATATCACTTGGAGTCCGTGAATCAACGACGTCCGCACGTCGGCAAGTAACACATGCAGCAGATTCGTGCCGCCGGGATAGCGCCCGAACGCCGCTTCCAGTTGCGGCCGGATCTGCGCCAGCAGCATCGGATTGCCGAACGGTTTCAGCGAGAGCGCCGGCGTCCCGGCCGGAATGCCATTCGCGAAATCGCGCTTGTAAATAGTGAGCAGCACGCTGCCGAAGATGGCGACCCCCATGGTGCTGCCGATGGAGCGGAAGAATTGCGTGGATGCCGTAGCCGCGCCCATATGCTCGCGCGGCGCTGAATTCTGTACCGCCAGCGTATACACGGGATTCATCAATCCCATTCCCAGCCCGGCGATTACCATGCCGAACACAACCACCAGACGCGTGGTGGATCCGTCCAGCGTCGCGAACACAATCATCCCGCCCGCCACCAGAATAGAGCCAACCACCGCCAGCGCCTTGTACTTCAGGTAGCGCGAAGTAACATGCCCGCTGATGACGCTGGATACCACCGCGCCCAGCATCAAGGGCGTCAGCAATGATCCGGATTGCGTCGCGGAAATACCCATCACTCCCTGCATATAGAGCGGCAGGTACATAATGACGCCGAACATTCCCATGCCAAGCACAAACAGCGCGATGGAGCAGATTGCAATCACCGGGTTACGAAAAAGCGATAGCGGGATCAGCGGTTCCGCAGCCCTGGTTTCGAAATACAGAAACGCAATCAGCATCGCCGTCGCGATGGCCAGCAGCGAAACCACGCGCGGAGCGCCCCAGCCATAATCGGTAACCCAAGTGAGCGCCAGCAGCAGTGGCGTCAGGCATGCGGTCAAAGTGAAAACGCCGGCCCAGTCGATTTTCCGCTTGACGCCCTCTGGATGGAAGTACGGGAACTCCAGATAGATGGCCGCAATGGCGATGATACCCACCGGCAAGTTCACGTAGAACGCCCAGCGCCAGGACCAGTTATCCGTGAGCCAGCCGCCCAGCGTAGGGCCGAAGATTGACGCAAGTCCCCACACACCCGCGAAGAGGCCTTGATAACGGCCGCGCTCGGCCGGTGAGAATACGTCGCCGATGATGGTGAAAATCAGCCCCAGCATGATGCCCGCGCCGATGCCCTGAATCCCGCGGAACAGGATCAACTGATTCATGGCATCGATTGGCATGAAACTGAGATTGCCGGCAGCGCCGCACAGCGCCGACGATGCGACAAAGATTACCGCACCAGCAAGAAAAAACCATTTCCGGCCGTAAATGTCGGACAGCTTCGCGAAGATGGGTACCGCGATGGTCGACGTCAGCAGGTAAGACGTGGTCACCCACGGATAGCGGTCAAAACCCGAAAGCTCCGCAATGATGCGCGGCATTGCCGTGCCGACAATCGTCTGATCCAGCGCGGCCACTAGCAGCGTCAGCATCAGCCCGGCCAGCGTCCCAATCAACTGGGGACGGGTGAGCCGGATGAATCCAGAGGTGTGGAAAGTAGTATCCGCGGACGCAGCCACTGGATTGATTGTACCGTGCGCGAGCTGACACTCATCGGCTCGCCCCACCATCCCGGCCTTTCGACCTGCAATCTCGACCATCGGATTACTTTGCGAACCCCAGGCCGGTTTGCTTCGTCTTATAGGTATGAATCAGGCACCAGAGGAGACGCCCACTACACTAGATCTTTCCAAGGCCTACCGGTCCGCATTCGAGGAATTTTCGCGAAAGGTCCAACTCGTTCAATCCCTTACGGCGCAGGAGAGCCCTGACTTGACTGACCTGGACAAATCCTTGCATGAGCTCGAGGACGCTCGTCTCGCTTACAACGTCACCCGCGATCGGCTGGCCCGCCATTTGCTCGCTTCTTCCACGCCCCGCACTTACGGAGACCGTGTAAAGCGCATGGCCGAATTACTTTGGGAAGTGGAAGGCCGCCCCGAGGGCACCGCCGCCGAAGACTGGCATCGCGCCGAAGAGATAGTCCGTCGCGCGACTGCGGCATAGCCCGCCCCCAAGGCTTCCATAGAGTCCCGCGCCGCAGAAGCAGGATAATAAAGGCATGTACGTTCCCCGTGCTCACATCGAACAAAAAGAGTTGATGGACACTATTAAGCGGGCCGCGCAGGATCTTGCTCCCGAAGTAGTCGACATAATTCCCGCGCTCGGCAATGACTGGAGCGGTGAGCCAGCCGTTTTTTTTACGGTAGTACTCTCCGACGCAGTGGCGCGCAGACCCGACCAGTTGCTGAAAGTGACCAATCGTGTGTCCAATTTCATGGTTGAGCAAGTCGCCCCCTTGGAAGAGTGGGGCGTACTTCCGTACTTCACTTTTCGTACTCACGCGGAACAAACGAAGGTTGAGCGCAGCCTCGCGTGATTGATGTCCTTCCCAGACGAGCTTCTTGATCTGGCTCGCACCCTCTCAGATCTTGACCCGGAAAATCCCCGTCAAGCGAACCTGAGACGGGCGATGTCCACGGCCTATTACGCCATCTTTCATCTGCTGATATCAGAGGCCACGCTCAATTGGATTCGCGTCGAGCTGCGCGGCCAACTGGGCCGCGTTTTCGAGCATGGAAAGATGAAGTCGGCTTCGGAGATCAAGGTTGCGGAGCTGAACGCTTATTTCAAGACCAAACCTGTCGCGAGTCACGAACGCACTACCGCTGAAAATCTGCAGATCGTCTGCAACGCCTTTATTCAAGCCCAACAGCGGCGCAACGATGCGGATTACAATACAGCCAAAGAATGTACTCCGATGGAAGTTAGAATTCAAATTCAGGAAGTGACTCAAGCCTTTAGAGTTGGAGCGTCATCAGGGATGAACTCATCGCTCAGGCTTGGCTAGTCTCACTTTTTGGGAGCAGCGAACGGAGGGAAAAGAAGGCGAATCTATCAAGAACCGATAAGGCCCGGAGGACCAAGCAGCTTCCCCCAGCCGCCGGCTAATGTAAGTTTTCTCAAGACTCGATCATTTGGCCAAGCCACTTCTCAGCTAGCTTCGCCGGATCTCCCGACAGATCCACCGGCATGCTTTCCTTTTCAGCGCCCCCTTCCAAGTAAACCGCCACTACGCCTTCCGCCACAGGACGCAATTCCAGCTTTCGATCGCCGGCTTCCAGGCGAAACGTCGCCCCCAGCCAAACCGGCCGGACCAGTATGCGCTTCCGGTGGCCGATGGTCCGGCAAGCGGCGAGCAATTGGTCCTTGAAGGCTCCGTTGCGCAGCGCTTCGGCGTGCGGAGCAATGCGCAGGGCTTCCGACCGAGCGGCGTCCCGCGCCGCGGCTTCGCGGGCCAACGCCTCGGGATCCCGCTCCGTCCGCGATTCCATCGCCTTCAGGTTGTTTTCCAGGTTGTCGAGAAAGCTCACTCTTCTCAGGATAGCGGTCCGCCCTCAAAGATGGCATCATCGGGTTTGGCCGGCGCGAGAATAGACAAGTGGCTGTGGGCCGCGCGATTCTTCAAGACGCGCTCGCTCGCCGCCCGCGCCTGCGAGCTCGGCCGGATTCAATCCCACGGACAGCCGGCCAAGCCTGCGCGCGAGGTGCGACTCGGCGACCTCTTGCAGGTGAAGAATGACAGCGGCGACTTTCAAGTGGAAATCCTGGGTCTTAGTGAAGTCCGTGGACCTGCGTCCGTTGCACAGACCCTGTATCGCGAGACAGACGCGAGCCGCGCGCTGCGGCTTAAATTGGCGGAGGATCGGAAATCGATGCCGTATTTCGAAGCGTTGCCGGAAGGCAAGCCCTCGAAGCGCGATCGTCGCAAACTCGACCGTCTGCGGGGTAGAGTGTAAAGATTAAGCGTACTGACCTCTACGCGATGCACATTCCCTTGGACGCACTCGTATCGGACGTGACTCCCCTGCTCCACGCGTTCACTGAAGATGACGTAACTCGCCCGTGTATCGAGGGTGGCTGGTCGCGCAAGCAGGTGCTGGGACACTTGATTGACTCGGCGTCGAACAATCATCAGCGCTTCGTGCGCGCATTGCTGGCGCCCGAACTGGACGATCCCGGATATGACACGCCTGGCTGCGTCCGCGTGGAGCGATTCGCCGAAGCGGACTGGAGCCTGTTGGTGGACCTCTGGTCCAGCTACAACCGCCTGCTGGCCCACGTTCTGGAGGGCGTGCCGGACAACAAAGTGTCCACCCCGTGCCGGATCGGAGGCGCTCCCCCGATGACGCTGGAAGAACTGGCCTTGGATTACGTGCGCCATCTGAAGCATCACTTGGCCCAGATTGGCGTGCCTGAAACAGCCCCAAAATGAAAGACCCGCTCGTTCATCGCGTCTAACTCACGGCATGGAAATCCCCCAGGGCGTGCGTGATGCCGAGGTTAGCTCCGGCGGCAAAACCGTCAAGCTCACCAACCTCGAAAAACCTTTCTGGCCCGACCTCGGAATCACGAAGCGCGACCTGCTGCAATACTACGCCGATGTCTCAGGCGTACTGCTGCCGCATCTGCGCGATCGCGCCATGGTGATGAAGCGCTATCCGCACGGCGCAGGCGGCGACTTTTTCTTTCAGAAGCGCGCGCCTTCCCCGCGTCCCGATTGGATCGCGATTTGCGAGATCTTGCACAGCTCCGGGAACCTTGTCGGGTTTCCCGTGGTCAACGATCTGGCTTCCCTGCTCTGGGTGGTGAATCTGGGCTGCATCGATCTCAACCAGTGGTACGCAACCTGCGATGACGTGGACCGTCCCGACTATCTCCACTTTGACCTTGACCCCGTTCCCGCGGCGGGCTTCGAATGCGTGCTGGAGACAGCCCTGCTGGTGCGCGAGGCGCTGGACGGAATGCGCATCCGCAGCTATCCGAAGACCACCGGCTCGCGCGGCATTCATATCTACGTTCCCATTGTCCACGGCCCTACGCAGAAACAGGTGTGGACGTTTGCTAAACAGTTCGCAAAGATGCTCGCCGAGCGAAATCCGACGCTCATCACTTCGGAATACCGTGTGGCAAAACGCCCGAAGAATCGCGTCCTGGTGGATTACAACCAGAACGCCTGGGGCCGTACCCTGGCGTCGGTATATTCCGTGCGTCCCCAACCGAAGGCCACCGTTTCGGCCCCAGTGACCTGGGAAGAAGTGGAGCGCGGAATTCGCATCGAAGACTTCCGTATGGACAATATGCCCGCGCGCCTTTGGGAAAAGGGCGACTTATTCAAGCCCATGCTTGCCAAGACGGGCCGGGCGCGATTGGAGAACTTCTTTTGAGCCTGCCACTCACCGAGCCGTACCTCCCCATGGAAGCCACCACCGGCGATGAAATTCCCACCGGTCCCGGATGGCAATACGAACCTAAGTGGGACGGATTCCGATGTCTCGCGTTTCGCGATGGCGATCGCGTGGAGCTGCAATCGAAGTCCGCGCAGCCGCTCGCGCGCTACTTCCCCGAACTGGTGCAGGCGCTGCTAGCGCTGAAGGCGAAACAGTTCGTGCTGGACGGCGAGATCATCGTGGTGCTGGACGGCAACCTGTCGTTCGACGAGCTCTTGATGCGTATCCATCCCGCGGAGAGCCGTATCCGCAAGCTAGCGGCTGAGCATCCGGCGCAGCTGGTGGTCTTTGATCTTCTGGTGGACGATAAGGGCAAGGCATTAGTGGATCTGCCGCTGGAGGAGCGCCGTGAGCGCCTGGAGGCCTTCGCGCCGAAATATTTCCCTGGCAATCCCCTCGTCGCTCTCTCGCCCGTTACCCGAAACCTTGCTGAAGCGCGGCGCTGGTTTCACGAAATGGGCGGCGGACTCGATGGCATTGTGGCCAAGGAGCGGGCCTCTCCCTATCTGTCCGGCGAGCGCGCCGGCATGCAGAAAATCAAGAATCTGCGGACCGCCGATTGCGTGGTGGGCGGTTTCCGATACGCCTCCAGCGGACGCGTAGTGGGATCGCTACTGCTCGGACTGTACGATTCAGCTGGCAGCCTGCATCACGTCGGCTTCACCTCTTCCATTCATGCCGCCGACAAGAAGAGCGTAACCGCAAAGCTCGAAAAATTAATCGCGCCCCCCGGTTTCACGGGCCGCGCGCCCGGCGGCCCCAGCCGCTGGAGTACCAAGAGGTCCTCCGAATGGGAGCCGCTAAAGCCCGAACTCGTAATAGAGGTCCAGTACGATCATTTCAGCGGCGGCCGCTTCCGCCATGGAACCAAATTGCTGCGCTGGCGCCCCGACAAAGCCCCACGCCAGTGCAAAATGGCGCAAG
>JALYHQ010000124.1 GCA_030776455.1 Acidobacteriota bacterium
AACCAGCACATCCCCAGCCTCGATTCTGGGCACCGGGACCGCCTCCACGCGCAGATCTTCCTTCCCGTAGAGAACCCCCGCCATCATTTCTGTGTTCACTAACTCCACCTCTGTGGCTGAACTATAATTTTCAGCGATTCAGGCTCAGGATGCAACGCGAGATCGATCCCGGACCTGATTTCATCCAGTGGGAAACGGTGCGTCACCAGATCCTCCACAGGCAGAGCACCGCTGAAAACGAGGTCCGCCGCCTGTTTCTGCAGATCCACGGACGCGCTGTAGCAGCCGAAGAGAGTGCGTTCGCCCATGCAGATATCGGCGCCGGAGATTTCGATGCGCTCCTGATGCGAAGTCTGCGCAAACAGCAGGATCTTGCTGCCAGGCCGTGAGCAGCGGACGGCCTGCTCCACGATGCCGGGAGCCGACGCCGCAACGACCACCGCGTCCGCGCCGCGGCCTTCGGTCATCTCGAGGATGCGCGCTTGCACTTCGGGATCGCGCGGATCCAGCGCCGCAGCCGCGCCGAAACGAAGCGCCAGCTCCCGCCGGAACGGCATCGTGTCCGTCGTCAGCATCGCCGAACCGATGCGGTTCACCAGCATGGTAAAGAGCAATCCAATGGGACCTTGCCCCAGGATCACCACCACGTCGCCGGGTTTCGGATCGAGTTGCACCACGCCCTTGAGGCATGTGTTCAGCGGTTCCACAAAGCTCGCGCGCTCGAACGAGACGCCATCGGGAACTTTCTCGACGCCGCGCCGCACAATCCAGTCCATGATGCGAACGTACTGCGAGAATCCACCGCCGGCGGGTTCGAATCCCGCAGTGACGCCCACTTTTTTGTAGGCCGGACACTGCGCATAAAGCTTATGGCGGCAATAGAAACACTCGCCGCAGGGTATGTGATGAAATACGATGATGCGGTCGCCGGGAGAGAATCCCGCGACGCCTTCCCCAGTCGCCACTACGACGCCCGCGGTTTCATGGCCGTAAACGCGCGGCGGCGTCAGCAGGTTGTACTCGATCTTCTTCAGATCGGTGTGGCATATGCCGCACGCTTCCACGCGCGCCAGAATCTCGCCAGGTCCGATTTGCGGGACCGGGATGGATTGCACGGCGATGGCGCTCTGGCCGGTGTAAACGGCGGCCCGCATCACCGGCGGTTTAATGATCGAATCTGCAGTTGTCAACGAAATCCCCTAACGCCTCCGAGGCTTGTCTGCACCGGCGATCCAGCTTGCGCAGCTCTGGAACGAGCACACCCGGCCGCCGCAATGCCGCCGCAACTATTTTCGCGCGGCTGAATCGTCCTTCTTTGTCCCGCATCCGATTGAAATCTAATGGCAGCGTTTCATCAGCGGTATCGGTGACCGCTCGGATGCAATAAAACGGAACTGCCCACTCGCAGGCCTGCGCCGCCACGGCGCCCGCTTCCATGTCCACCGCCATCGCTCCCGTGGCAGCGAGTTCGGCTTTTTCGGCGGCGCTCACGGCGACATGGTCGATGGACACCAGCGGCCCGCTCTGGTATTCGCGAGTGGTTCGCGGCAGAAGCGCGGGTCCGGCGTCCAGCACCTCGGTTGCCACGAAAATTTCACCGGGTCCAAGCGCCGGATCCAGCGCGCCGCAAAATCCGAAGCTCACCAGCGCATCGAGCGGCTGCGATGCGCGAGCGGCCGCGGCGGCTATGCCGGCCAGCCTGGGTCCGGGACCATTCGCCATCAGCACGATTTCTTCGCCCTTCCAGAGAACCTTCCGGCAAAATGCAATTGGACAGCCCAACGAAGAAGACTGCTCGGCGCGCCGCAATATTCCGTCGAACTCGCGCGCTTCGGCGGCGATGAAGACCAGCATGGGCCAGGCCTACACATACCCGTTCGCGCTGAACCAATCCACCGCGCGGCGCAACGCGCCATCCACATCGCCGGGATCAAAGCCGAGTTCCCGCCGGGCCTTGTCCACGGACACGAACATTTTCTTGCGCGCCATTTTCACCGCATCCAACGGAGCGCGAGGCTCTCGGCCAGTGAGGTTAGCCCAGCCGGTGCTGACCACTCCGGCGGCGTACGCCACCGGGTAAGGGATGCGCCAGCGCGGCGCCTTCCGACCGCCAATCGAAGACAGGCGCTGCAGGATCTGCTGCAGCGTCAGGTTCTGGCAGCCAAGGATATAACGCTCTCCCGGACGCCCGCGATCCAGCGCAAGCAAATGTCCAGCGGCCGTATCGCGCACGTCCACAAGGTTCAATCCGGTATCCACAAAAGCCGGCATGTCTCCGCGCAGAAAATCGAGTACGATTTTCCCGGTCGGGGTTGGCTTGAAATCGTGGTCGCCCACCGGAGCCGTGGGATTAACGATCACCACTGGAAAGCCGCCCCGCGCGAATTCCAGCGCCGTTTCTTCAGCCTGAAACTTCGAGCGTTTGTAAGCGCCGGTCATTTCTTCAATCCCCACCGCGGTGTCTTCCGTTCCTTCGCGATCCGCCGGCATTCCAATACAGCCCACTGTGCTGGTGTAGACGACTCGTTCCACTCCCGCGTTGCGCGCAGCGGTAAGAATATTGCGCGTGCCTGTCACGTTGCTACGGTAAAGCTCGCCCGGATCGCGCGCCCAGAGGCGGTAATCCGCCGCAATATGAAACAGGACCCCGCAGCCGGATACGGCTCGCTCGAGCGACGCCGCATCGCGCAGGTCCCCGGTTACAGTTTCCAGTTCGAGCTCCTTGACGGTGCTGCCGGACCGCGCCAGGGCCCGCACGGAATGTCCCCGTTCCAAAAGCAGTCTGGCGACGTGCCAGCCAATAAATCCGGTCGCGCCGGTAACCAGCGTCGGCTTCACTGAGGTCTGAAAAATCCGCTCTTGGTGGGGCAGGCGGTTTCGCCTGCCAGAGGCCGATTGCTAATCGGCCGCAGGATACTATCCTGCCCCACATGGCCGCACGTTCCTCTCCTGTAATGGACACGCTCATCAGCGGGCCGACCGCTCCCTTTGGTCGCGGCTCTGTGATACAACCGATTCTGAGCCGCGACCAAAGGAAGCGGTCCCCGGCCCTCTCTCGACACTCCTAGCCCTCACCGGTCTTGGTCTTTAGAAAAGTGCCGAGCGCCAGCAGCGGAAACGAATTCCGGTACGAGTGATAGCAGAGATAAAACACCGATGGGAATCCGGTGCCGGTGGCCAAATCTTCGTCCCATGCGCCATTTTCTTTCTGCGTACGGACCAGATATTCAACGCCATCGTGCAGCGTGGAAGAAGTTGTGTCGCCGCCGGCCAGCAATCCCAGGATCGCCCAGGCGGTCTGCGAAGGCGTGCTGGGCGCTTGCACGAACGAGTTGACGTCATAGCTGGCGCAGCTTTCACCCCAGCCGCCGTCGAAGTTCTGCGTGGACCGAATCCATTCAAGGGCGCGCTGGATGTGCGCTTCGCGGTCGTTCTCTCCGGCTGCCTGTAAACCGCGCAGTGCCAGGAACGTGCCGTAAATGTAATCCACGCCCCAGCGGCCGTACCAGCTGCCATCCTGCTCTTGCGTGCGCCTCAAAAACTCGACGCCTTTGCGCACGGCCGCGTGCGATTCCGGCACGCCGCACATGCACAGGGCTTCGAGAACGCGGCCGGTGATGTCTGGGCAGGTGGGATCCAGCATCGCATTGTGATCCGCGAAGGGAACCCAGGAGAGCGGCTGCCAGTCATTATCCACGTCAAACGCTGCCCAGCCGCCATCGCTCGATTGCATATCCAGCAGCCACTGCACCGCCCGCTTCTCGCAGGCGCGTTTGGCGTCCGGTTTCGATCCGCGCGCGTGGTGCATGGCCAGCAGCACCATAGCCGTATCGTCGATGTCCGGATAAAACTCGTTGGCGAATTCGAAATACCAGCCCGAGGGTTCGGTGTTCGGCCGCTTGACGGACCAGTCGCCCTTGCGGCGCACTTCCTTGGTGAGCAGCCAGTCCGCGCACTGGGTCAACGCGCCCGCGGCATCGCCGTGGACGTCCGCTTCACCCATCGCGAAGGCGGCGATGGCGCTATCCCAGACCACCGAATAGCAGGGCTGGAAGAAGAATCGCTCTCCGTCATCCACCATCAGCGCGTCGAACTGCCGCTGGGCTTCCACGCGGTCCGGATGATCCTTGGGATACCCCAGCAGATCGAGCGCCATGATCACGTACTGCATGGGAGGATAGATGGCCGCGAGCCCGTCACTGTAGCGCGTGCGCTCGAGAATCCACTGCTCGGCGCGACGGATGGCCCGGGTGCGCACGGACTTGGGTCCATGCCGCTCCCACAGCTTCAGTACTCCATCCAGCCGCAGGAACAAATTTCGCCAGGTGAAGAATTTCTGGTTCCGTTTGAAGGTAACCGGCACACCCGGCGTGAACAGCTCTTTCAGATTGAACCCGTTCGGCACCGGACGGCACGGGTTGCTGGCGTGCACCACAGCCAAAGGAATCACGATGGCGCGCGTCCAGGAAGACATCTGGTAGATGAAGTTTCCGGGCACCAGCATGATCTCCGGAGGAATCGACGGCGTGCCTTCGCGCGGATACAGGTTGAACAAATTCAAATTGATCTTGACGTAACTGTTGGCCGCCTGTATGCCGCCCATGGCCAGAATGCGCTCGCGGGCCGCGGCGAGCCGTGGATCGTCATAATCTACGCCCGCCAGCTTCAGCGCGAAATACGCCTTGATCGTGGCGCTGATTTCCGAGGGTCCCTTAGGATAGATGTTGAATCCGCCGTCCGGCAACTGCCGCGCCAGGATGTATCGCACGGCCTTATCCACCAGCGGGCGAGTGGGCGGATTCCAGACGCCATTCTCAGGGGGATGCAGCCACAACTGCAGCAGGATATAGTCTGATTCCAGAGTTGTGTCGGCGGTCAACTCCGTCATCCAGTACCCGCCCTCGTGCTGGGTATCCAGCAGAAAGTTCAGCGTTCGCTGGACGGCCTTGGCGGCCCCCGCAACCAACACATTTACTGTCTGAACGCCAGTTGCCATGAGTTTATGCGTGAGAGATCGTGGTCAGCCGCGCCGAGCGCTCCAGATCGGCCGGCAAGTGGAAGCGCACGTCCTCTTCCTTGAGCTCCATTTCTTCCATGGTTTCGAATCCAAACTTGGTTTGCAGCGCCTGCATGAGTTCCTGCACCAGATTTTCCGGCGCCGAAGCACCGGCGGTTACGGCCACCGTGTCGACCCCCTCCAGCCATGCCGGATTCACTTCGCCAGAGTCGTCGACAAGGTACGCCGGGACCCCTTCGTTCTGGCAAACTTCCACCAGCCGCCGCGAATTCGAGCTGTTCTGCGATCCCACCACCAGCAGCACATCGCACAACGGAACCACGGCCTTCACGCCCAATTGCCGGTTCTCGGTGGCGTAGCAAATATCCTGCGTCTTGGGACCTTTGATGGACGGGAACCGCTGCTGCAGCCGCTCCACGATGTCGCGCGTTTCATCCAGGCTGAGCGTGGTCTGCGTGAGGTAGGCCATGCGCTCGGGATCTTTCACTTCCAGCCGGTCGACATCGGCCGGCGATGAAACCAGCCGCGTGGATTCCGGCGCTTCGCCCAGAGTTCCGATTACTTCGTCATGCCCGGCGTGTCCGATCAGGATAATCGTGTAGCCCTGTTTTGCAAAGCGCATCGCTTCCAGATGCACCTTGGTTACCAGGGGGCAAGTGGCGTCGATTACTTGCAGGTTGCGTTCCTTCGCCTCATCGCGCACCGCGGGAGATACCCCATGCGCGCTGAAAATCACCCGAGCGCCCTCGGGAACTTCGTTTAGCTCCTCGATGAATATCGCCCCGGCCAGCCGTAGTTCTTCCACCACGTGGCGGTTGTGGACGATCTCCTTGCGGACATAGACGGGAGCTCCGTACAGGTTCAGCACGATCTTGACCACATCGATGGCCCGCACCACCCCGGCGCAGAATCCGCGCGGTCTCAGCAAAATGATTTTTTTGACGGCGACGCCGCCGGCCAAGCTGTGCTGATGCATGTTTAAATATTATAGCAGGATGAATTCCGGAAGCAGGGGCTGACCGGAAGCCGATGATTCAAAGGGCCCGGCGGCGTTTCGTAACTTGAGTGGCTCTCGTTACGCTTCCTGACCGGTCAGCCGGGCAGTCGGAGCCGCGCGCGTCAGCAAGCGTGTACGCTCTACGGGCGTGAATCAACTAGACTGAGAAGTCTCTTCTCCGATCATGCGCCCGCTCCCCCTGCTGCTGGTTCTTTACGGAATCGTCAACGCCGCGGCATATTGCTGCCTGCTGCCGCTGTGGGAAGGCTTCGATGAGGCCTATCACTACGGCTATGTACAAATTGTCGCCGCCGATCTGAAGTTCCCGGTTCTGGGGCACGCTTCACTATCGCGGGAAATCTGGCACTCATTCGAACTTGCGCCGGTCAGCCACTACTTGCAGCCCTATACCCACGCCCCTCTGAACTTCAGCGACCATTTTCTTCTCCCGGCGGCGGAGCGCGCGCAGCGGCGGAAACAACTCGAATCCATTTCGCCCGGCGAAAGGCTCGAAGCCCAGCCCGACAAACCAAATTACGAAGTGAATCAATCCCCACTGGCTTATGCCTTCATGGGCGCGTTCGACCGCCTGCTTTCAGGATCGCCATTGCTGACACGCGTCCTCGCGCTGCGCCTCCTCTGCGCGATTCTGTCGATCCTTCTGCTGGCGCACGTGACGCTGCGCCTGGCCCGCGAATTGGGACTCGGCACGCCCCTGGTCCATGCGGCCTTGTTCTGCGTGTTTTCGTCGCAGATGTTGTATGCCACCATCTGTCACGTCTCGAATGACACGCTGGCGCCGCCCGCCATGGGATACGTGCTGCTCACGGCAATTCTCGCGTGGAGAAGAGGACGCAACCGCGATTGGGCCATGTTCGGCATTGCGCTGGCCGCTGCCCTGTTGATCAAGGCCTATTTTCTATTCGTGGTTCCGATGTTCTTGGTTGTGGTCATCTGGAAATTCTCGCAAGCCAAAGCCGCGGCCACCGTGCTGCTGGCTGCGCCATGGTATGTGCGGAACCTGCTGCTCTATCACAACCTGAGCGCCACCGTCGAATCCACTTCCGGGCTCACGGTCTCTCAAATGTTCAAGACCGCGGTGGCGGTTCCCTGGCTCGAAAGCATCCGGTACATGGCGCACTCCAGCCTGTGGACCGGGAACAACTCCTTCACCACGTTCTCGTCGTTTACTTTGAATCTGGCGCTGCTACTGCTGGCCGCGGGCGTGGTGCTCTATGTCTGGAATGCGCGGCGAGACGCCGCCGGATGGATCACCATCGCTGCCATCCTGCTTTTTTCGTGCGGGCTGGCGGTGGTCACCGTGGCGTTCTTCTCGGGTACCAGCGGGCGCGCGATCGCCGCCGTGCCGTGGTATTCCCAGGTGCTGCTGGCGCCCGTGCTGTTAATCGTGTTCCTGGGATTCGCGCGCGTGCGCCGGTGGGGACGAGCGCTGGCTTCCATCACCGTGGCGCTATGGGCGTACCTCATGATCGCCACGTACCTCGCCAAGTTGATTCCGATGTATGGCGGCTTCACTTCGCCGCACGCACGGGTTTCGGAATTAGCGGCGTGGTACCGGAGCGGAGACGGGGAGTCCATTCTCGAAACGATTTGTCTGGGGAACTATGGCGTTGTGAAACTACTGGTAGCGTTGACAGTCGCGATGAGCCTCGGGCTGTGCGTCTGGATCTGCGTGACCGTTAAGTCTGGCCCCGCCCCACCGCTGCTTCGATCCACTTCATAAAGGCGGCCTCCTCCCACAACTCGCTCTCAATCCTGAGCCACCAGATCTCGCACGGCTTCACCAGATCGAGCGCGTCCCCGGGGAGATTCATGGCGTCCTTTTCGGTGGTCAGCAGCACCCGCGCGCCGCTGTCTTCGGCATGCCGCCGCAGACGCCGGAGTTCCGACGCCCGATAGCGGTGATGATCTCCGAAAGCCCAGCGGAAGCACGGAGAGACGCCCAGGCTCCGAAGCGTCTGCCAGAAGCTGGCGGGATTTCCCAGACCGCAAAAGGCCACCGCCGGGCCAAGCGCGCTCTCAGACCGCTCGCCGGTGGCATGGTTCACCCAATGGCGCGGCAGCACGGAAGCATGAAACACCGGGGCATTCGGCTGGTACCGCCGCAAGCGCTCCTCGATTCCGCGATAACTGCGCCCGTGTTCTGCGCGCGTGATCACAAACGCGTCCGCGCGGCTCAGCGCGTCTAGAGGCTCGCGCAGCCCGCCCAGCGGAAATACCGCCTCGCCTCCGAACGGATCCAACGCGTCGATCAATACGATGTCCAGATTTCGGTCGAGGCGCGAGTGCTGGAATCCATCGTCAAGCAGGAACAGATCGGGCGCCAGACGCTCTTCCACCACTCGGCCCGCCGCCCACCGATCGGCCCCGATGCCGACATGCGCCTTCCCGGATCGAATGAAGATTTGCGGCTCGTCGCCGGTGACGATGGCTGGAACCGCCGTCCCGGCCGGCACTACAATCACTTCATCCACCGACCGCCGCCGGTATCCTCGCGTGAGAATGGCAGGCGTGTGCCCGCGAACCTGCAACCGTCCGGCCAGCAGATCGGTGAAGGGAGTCTTTCCTGCGCCGCCCATTCCGATACCGCCGATGCTGATCACCGGCGCATCCAGATGAAAGCCCAAGGTCCGCCTGCGCTTGACGCGGCCGCCCCAGATCCAGAGCCGCGAGAGCTCCCACAGGAGCGGACGAGTGACCCCAGCGCGCCGCCAAACCGGCAGTGCCCGGCTGTGCGCCTCCACAATCGCGTCTGCCGCTCGCAGCGTCGCGCCGCCTTGCGAAGCCGCCAGGGCCGCTGCGCGCGATCCCAGCTCTTCGCGCAAATTATGATCCGACAGCAGCCGCGCTACCGCGCCTCCGAGTTCGCCGGGAGTCGCGATCTCGAATAGACCCGCGCCAGCTCGAAACTCGGCCGCCATGCCGGCGAAATTCTCCATGTGCGGACCCACAATCACCGGCTTCCCGCACGCGGCCGGCTCTAGAATATTGTGCCCGCCCCGGCGCGCCAGCGTCCCGCCCAGAAATACCACATCCGCGAACGGAAACAGACCGGCCAGCTCGCCAATGGTATCCAGCAGCAGCACGCAGGGCAGTCCGCTTCCGTTCCCCGCCCCGACCCGCGACCGCCGCTCAAAGCTCAGCCCCGCCGCGCTCAGCTTTCGCTCGGCTTCGTCAAAACGCTCGGGCTTTCTGGGAGCCACAATCAAGAGCAGCCGCGGATATTGCGCCGAGACTTCTCGAAAAGCCTGCACCACTGCATCGTCTTCATCCACATCGGACGCATCGATTCCAGGCATGGTGCTGGCCGCGATCCAGACTAGTTCCGGCCGCAAGCGCGCCATCAATTCGGGAACTTGCCCCCGCGTCGGCGTTACGTCGTACTTCAAATTTCCACTC
This sequence comes from Acidobacteriota bacterium, assembly GCA_030776455.1. Classification (GTDB taxonomy): domain Bacteria; phylum Acidobacteriota; class Terriglobia; order Bryobacterales; family Bryobacteraceae; genus JALYHQ01. The sequence continues at coordinate 9,435 of JALYHQ010000124.1, forward strand.
ACGCGTATGACACCAGGAGGCGCGCCCAGTTCCGCATACCGCAGCCGATCCTGTTCGCTCTGCACCAGAATCGCGTCGGGCAGCGCCAGCACGCGCCGGAAAATGAAGCGCCAGCGGCGATAGCTCGGAAACGCGCGATCTGAAATGCGGCCGTTCACGATCAGCAGCGCGCACCCCACCCGCTTCACTTCGCGATAGACCAGCGGCCAGATCTCAGTCTCGAGAATCACCACCGCCGAAGGACGAATCCGCCGCAACACACGCCGGACCGCGAATCCATAGTCGATGGGAGCATGGAAAACGGCATCCGCGATTCCCCTTAAACGCTCGCCCGCAAGCGCCCGCCCAGCCAGCGTGGTGGTGGATACGAACACCGCCACTCCCGGCGCACGCAACCTCAGCTCCCGAATCAGACCCACCGCCGAGATCACTTCTCCCACCGAAACCGCGTGTACCCAGATGGAACCCGGAGCGGCCGCCTGGAATCCCTCGGGGCGGCCTCCCAGCCGTTCCATAAAGTTCCGGAAATAGCGCGGATTCCGAATCCCGCGAAATAAGAAATAAAATACAAGTAACGGGAACGCCAGCGCGCGGCATCCCACGTAGAGGAGATCCATGAAAATACTTTTGCGAGGCGGGTTTGCCGTCATGAGCCTGGCTTTACTGGCCGGCGCCGATAAGAAAGACGACCGCTTCGCGCCTGGTGCGGCCGCATCCTATCCATCACACCAGACCAACGATAAGGTCACCGTGGCGGCGGTGCCCTACGATACCGACGATCTTACCCACACCGCTTTCGGCAAGACCAATCCCAACCAGCATGGAATCCTGCCAGTACTCGTGGTGATTCAAAACGACACCGGCGAGGCGCTGAAGTTAGACCACATTGAAGTCGAGTATATCGGTCCTGATAACCGCCGTGTGGAGAACACGCCAGCCTCCGACGTCGCGTATTCGGCCGAGGGCCCGCGCCAGCCCAAGATGGGCAGCGGCGCACCCACCATCCCTGGTTTGGGAAAACATAAGAATCCGCTCTCGGGCTGGGAAATCGAAGGCCGCGCCTTCGCTCCCCGCATGCTGCCCGCCCACGAGGCCGCGAGCGGCTTCTTCTACTTCCAGACCCGCCTGCTTCCGGGCGCTAAATTCTACTTGACCGGCATTCGCGTGGCCGCCACCGGAAAAGAAATTTTCTATTTCGAGATTCCCGTCGAACCCCACCACTGACTCGCGCCGTGGTTAACCACCATTGCCGCGGGCTGCCGGATCTGAGCCGCGCCCGTCAGGAAGCGCAACGATAACCCGTCCCGGCGCGCGCGGCTCCAAATGCCGCGATCCCTTCAACCCGCCTTCTTCGCCGCCGCCGGTTTCTTCGCCGGTGCGGGAGCAGCCGCCGGCGCCGCTTCCCCCACAATCCGCGCAGTCTTAATACTGTCCAGCTCCGGGAAATTCTTGTCGATGTACGGCTTCCCTTCAGCCGACGCCTTGGCCTGAGACGGCCCGCGGCCCTCCGGCGGTCCGTCGCCATATCCGCTGTAAAGCTTGTCCACTACGTCCATTCCATCAACTACGTTGCCGAACGGCGAGAAGCCCATCTTGTCCAGAAACGAGTTGTCCTTGAAGTTGATGAATATTTGCGTGGTGCGCGAGTTCGGTCCCGACGTGGCAAACGTGACGTATCCCTTCGTGTTGCTTTTCAGCACCGGATCGTCCTTGATCGCCGCGGTATCCCAAACCTTGGTCACCGCCGGCTTGGCATTGATCCCAATCTGCGCCATGAAGTTCGGGATCACGCGGAAGAAGCTGGCCTCGTCGTAGTAACCGTTCTTCACCAGATTGTAGAAGCGGTCCGCCCCCAGCGGCGCCCAGTCGCGATGCACCTCAATGGTGAACTCGCCTTTTGTGCTCACTACTTTCACCTTGTAAACCGCCGGCGCGGTGGCTTTCAGCGACGCCGGATTCATCAGCGACGGCCGTCCGGCGGGCGCGCGTCGAGCGGTGACCGCGGGCTTCTGCGCCGACAGCGCGGATGCGGCCAGGAATGCAATCAGGATAGCTTTCATTTCGCTTCAATTATACTGAAAGCGCTGCCCCGAATGCTCCTCCGCCGCTTCCGTTTCGCGCTATTCGCGGTATCGCTCTGCGCGTGCGCCAAACAAGTGACCATCACCGTCCTGGCCACCACGGATCTGCACGGCAATCTGCTTCCCTACGACTATTTCACGGCGCATCCGGCCGCGCGGGGCCTCGCCGGCATCGCCACGCACATCGCCGCGGCCCGTGCCGCCAATCCCAACAATCTGCTCATCGATTGCGGCGACACCATCCAGGGGAGCCCGCTCGAGTACGTCTGGCAATACTATGTTCGCGGGGGCCATCTCCCGCTCTATCTTCACTTCGACGGCGCGCCGCTGCGGGGTGATCCGATGATGGCCGCCATGAACGCACTCCACTATGACGTCATGACGCTGGGCAATCATGAATTCAACTATGGCCTGAAGAACCTGGAGGCCGCCCGCTCGCAGGCGCATTTCCCGTGGCTCTCGGCCAATACCCGCGTCGACGCCGGCGCCGGCACGCAGCCTTTCGCTCCCTATCTCATCAAGGAAATCGCCGGAGTGAAGATCGCGATCATCGGGATCACCACGCCCCTGATTCCATTGTGGGAGACGCCTGAACATTATCGCGGCCTCACTTTTGACGACGGCGTTACCGCGGTCCGCGCCGCGCTCGCCGATCTGCGCGCCAAACATCATCCCGACCTGGTATTGGTAGCCGCTCACTCCGGGCTTGATCGCGATCTCAAGACCGGCGCGGTTCGTGCCGATGATTCTCGCGAGAACATGGTGTATGAGATCGCCGGGCAGGTGCCCGGCATCGACGCGATTATCTTCGGCCACACGCATTCCCAGCTCGCGGATTACCGCGTGAACGGCGTGCTCCTCATGCAGCCGAAAAATTGGGGCGGTTCGCTAGGCCGCATGGACTTCACGCTCGACGATTCGTCCGGCCATTGGACCGTGGCTTCCAAATCCAGCCGCCTGATTCCGCTGAATGCCGATACGCCGGTGGATCCAGCCATCGCCGCGATTGCCGCGCCTTACCATGCGCTCGCCGAGCGTTATCTGAATACGCTCGTTTCGGAATCTCCCGCCGCGCTCGATGCCGCCTACGCACGAGTTGAAGACACCGCGTTGCTCGATGCCGTGCAGCGCGTCCAGCTCGAATCCGCTCACGCCGACGTATCCTTTGCGTCCTCATTCAACCCGCGCGCACGCATCGACAAAGGGCCGGTCACAGTCCGCCAGATCGCCGCGTTATACGTGTACGACAACCAGCTTTACGCCATTGAGGGCACCGGCCGCATGGTTCGCGAAGCGCTGGAAAACGCCGCCCGTTATTTTCTAGCCTGCCCCGATGAATCGTGTACCCACGGCCCGCTCATCAATTCCCAGGTGGTTGGCTACAACTACGATGTGGCCGCGGGCGTGGAATATGAGATCGATCTCACTCGCCCCGCCGGAGACCGCATCCGCAATCTCCGCTTCCATGGCCAGCCGCTCAAGGATGACCAGAAGCTTCGCATCGCGGTCAACAATTATCGCGCCGCCGGAAGCGCGGGCTACACCATGTTCCGCGACGCCAAAATAGTCTGGCGATCTCCCGAAGAGATTCGCGACCTGCTGATCCGCTATTACACCGAGCACAAGCAGTTCCCCGCCAGCCCGGATAATAATTGGCGCATCGTGCCCGAGGCTGCACGGGAAGAGCTGCGGCGGGAGTCCCAGGCCGCGCGGTAATCTACCCGACCGCCCGCGGCTGGCGGGCCACCACGTCGATGCGATCCGGCAGTTCCGGTTCGTCCTCGCCACCCACCCCCAGCTCGCGCATTTTGCGCAATGCGGGCGTGAGCCGCAGATCCCAGCTCCCCACTGACCGGTTGTACGACTCCACCGTTTTTTCCAGTTGCCGGCCCGTTTCCGAGTAATGCTGATAGACCGTCTGCAGCCGCGCGCAAAACTCGGACGCCACGCTGCGGATCTCCTCGGCATTTTGTGCCAGCTGTTCCTGCGTCCAGCCGTATGCAATTCCCTTGAGCACCGAAATTAGCGTCACCGGCGTGGCGATCAGCACCTTGCGCGCCAGCGCCTGTTCCAGTAGATCGGGCACATGCTCCAGCGCGGCGTGCAGAAAGTGATCGCCGGGCAGAAACAGGACCACCAGCTCCGGCGCGGGCTGGAGTTGCGTCCAATACTGCTTGTTGCCGAGCAGCCGGGAATGCTCCACCACTTGCTGCCCGTGTCGCGCGAAAGCGGCGGCGCGGACGTTCTCGTCGGTAGCGTTGGCGGCGTCCAGCCAGGCTGTGAGGGGAACCTTCGCATCCACCACAATCGACCGGTCCCCCGGAAGCCGCACGATCATGTCCGGGCGCAGGCGGGAGCCGTTGTTCTCCAGCGTTTCCTGTTCGATGAAATCGCAGTTGCGCGCCATGCCGGAAAGCTCGGCGACACGCCGCAGCGTCAACTCGCCCCAGCGGCCGCGAATCTGCGGAGCGCGCAGGGCGGTGGAGAGCGTGGTGGTTTCGCGCGCCAGCCGCTGCAGCTCATTTCCGAGGCTGCCGAAAGCTTGCTCACGCGCCAGCTCCAGCTGCCGGACGTGCGTATCCAGGCGCGCCAGCGAATCGGTAAGCGGTCGCACGGCGCCCTCGATGGCCGTCTGCCGCTGGGCCAGATCTCCGCTGAGTTGAGCGCGGGCGGCATCCAGGAATGCTGTCTGATTCGATCGCAGCGCCGCATCGGCGAGCGATTGAAACGTCTCCCCCAGCTTCGCCGCCGAGTTCTCGGCGAACTCGCGCGCCGCTTCCAGTCGCGCGATACGCGCCCGCAGCCACAGCGCGGCGATTCCCGCGCCGGCAAGCAGGCCAAGTATGAAGCCGACCCACGTCATCACGGCTTCACTATAGATCATTTCGAACCAGAAATGTTTTGGGGCACAGCCGCTTATCAAGCCCTAGAACCGTTCGTCACAAACTTCCCCTCCCTCCCCCTCTTCCGCCCCACACTGAAAGCATGAAAAAACTCATTCTCTTGCTGGCCCTTCCGCTGGGTCTCTTCGCGCAGGGCGTTTTTCAAGCGAAAGTGACCGGCCACGGCCAGCCCATGATTCTGATTCCCGGATTATCGTCGGCGGGCGAAGTCTGGGACACCACCGTCGCGCACTATCAGGACCGGTTCGAGTGCCACATCCTGACCCTCGCCGGTTTCGCGGGCGTTCCGCGCGTGCCCGGCCCCATGCTGGATCACGTACGCGATTCGCTAGCCGCATACATCCGCGAAAAGAAACTGGCGAAGCCGGTAATCGTCGGTCACAGCCTGGGCGGTTACGTCGCGCTGGCGCTTGGCAGCAAGTATCCCAGCCTGGTGGGCAAGCTCGTGATCGTCGACTCGTACCCATTCATGGCCGCCGTCGCGAACCCCAAAACGACGCCCGAACAAGCCAAGGCCAGCGCCGCTCAGATGAAGCAATACATGGGCAGCCAGACGCAGGATATGTACGAACGCTTCACAAAATCCGGAATGGCCACGCGCATGATGGTGATAAAGGATTCGGACTTCGAGCGCATCGTTGCCTGGGGCCTCGCGTCGGATCGCACCGCGGTCACCGATGCCATCTCCGAGCTCTTAGCCGCCGACCTGCGCGACGACATCGCGAGCATCAAGAGTCCAACGCTCGTCCTGGGCTCCTGGATCGGTTACAAACAGTTCACCGACCGCGAGAAAACCGAAGCGAACCTCAAACTCCAGTACGCGAAACTCGCCGGCGTCGACATCCGGCTTACCGATACGGCGCGGCATTTCATCATGTGGGATGATCCGGACTGGATGTTCGCCCAGATGGATGGCTTCCTGGAAACGGCCAAATCGATCAAGCGTCAATGAACATGCGAAACGCCGCCTATTGGACCTGCCAGGTTCTCGGCTGGGGAACCTGGACCGCGCTCGGGATCGCGATGGCGACCCGGCAGGTAGGCTGGCGCTCCAGTATCGTGACCGGGTACCTGCTGTTTTTCGTCTACAGCATCGTCCTTACTCATTTTCTTCGCCGCGAGATCCGCCGGCGTCAGTGGCTTGCGCTTCCGGCTGGACGCATGGTTCCCCGCCTGCTTGCCGCCAGCTTGCTCACCGCCGTCGTGCAAACGGCGCTGGTAATCGGCGTCCAAGCCGGTATCGAAGGCAAACGCACTTTCAGTAGTCTCAGCGCTGTCACCGGCCTCGCATTCGGATTGATGTGGGCCGCGATTCTGTGGACCATCTTGTATGTCGCCATCACCGCCATGCGTCGTGACCGGGAGGCCCGCCGCAACACTCTGCAGCTTCAGCTCGCGCTGCGTGAGGCCGAACTGCGCGCGCTGGGCGCCCAGATCAATCCTCATTTCCTGTTCAATTGCCTGAATACGATTCGCGGCATGATCGTCGAAGATGCCGCGCAGGCCCAGGACATGACCACCCGCCTCGCGAATATCCTCCGCTACAACCTGCAGCACGACCGCACGCACACCGTCCCGCTGGCGCGTGAAATCGAGGTGGTGTCGGATTACCTCGCCATCGAGGCGATTCGTTTTGAGGACCGCCTGCGCGTCGAGTTCTCCATCGATCCCGCCGCCGCGCAGGTCCCCGTGCCCTCCATGCTCCTGCAGACGCTGGTGGAAAATGCGTTGAAGCATGGCTTGGCTAATCTTCCCGAGGGCGGCGATCTCGTGATTCGCGCCGCCATCCGGCAGGATGCGCTGGTGATTGAGGTGGAAAACACGGGCCGCTTGACTCAGCCCAGGCCCGGCGCCACCCAGGTAGGCCTCAAGAACGCGCGCGACCGGCTGCGGCTCCTTTATGGAGATCACGCCAGTTTGAACCTGGCGAATCGCGACGGAGGGCGGGTGTCGGCGACAGTCCTGATCCCTAAGACCGCATGAAAGCCCTGATCGTCGACGATGAGCGCATCGCGCGGCAGGAGCTTCGGCGTTTGCTCGCCGCGCATCCCGAGATCGAAATCGCCGGTGAAGCGCGCGGCGGAGAGGAAGCCTTGGCCCTGATTCCGAAGCTCGCGCCCGATCTCGTCTTCCTCGATATTCAAATGCCCGGCATGACCGGCTTCGAGTTGCTGGAGCGTTTGGATGACGTGCCACAAGTCATCTTCACCACCGCCTACGATGAGTACGCCATTCAGGCATTCGAAGTAAGCGCGCTCGATTATTTACTGAAACCAATCGCGCCCGCGCGTCTCGCGGCTGCGCTCCGCAAGGTGCGTCCTCGCTTGGCTCCCACGATTCCCGAACAGGTCTTTGTTCGCGACGGCGAGCGCTGCTGGATCGTGCGAGTCAGCGATATTTTCCTTTTCGAGTCTGAAGGAAACTACACCCGGCTCTACTTCGGCAAGGAGCGCGCGCTGATCCCGCGTTCGCTCGCCGCACTCGAGGAGCGCCTGGATCCCTTGGTTTTCTTCCGCGCCGGCCGCAAGCACATTGTCAATCTCAAGTGGGTGGAAAAAGTGGACCCCGGGGTGGCCGGCAACCTCATCGTCACTCTGCGCTCCGGTCAAAGCGTCGAAATGTCCCGCCGCCAGTCCACGCGCCTCCGCGAAGTAATGAGCTACTGAACCCGCGTGCGCCCCTCGCCTTGATGTGTTCCCATGGATGATATGGGCGTTCGGCGCGTACTGGGCGGGCTTCTCTTCCTCACCGCGTTGTACGGCTTCCAGATGAAGTTTCGCGTTTATCGCAGCCTGGAGCGCTACGATGATATCGCCCTGCCGCCGGATTATGAGGAGAAGACCGAGCTGGTCTTCGCCCGCCTGATGTACCCGCCGCATCCCAACGCCATGTTTGGACGCCGCTACCGTTTTGGCCCTTCCTACGATTGGACTGAAGGCGGCACCAGCTGGTCCCAGGATTATCCCCGTGCCGACCGCCACTTCGCGCAGGCGCTCCGCCGCTTGACGCGCATCCATGTCCGCTCCGTGGAACAACCCGTGAATCTCGACGATGGCGACGACGTCTACAACTGGCCTTGGCTCGCCGCCGGCGAGATGGGCGACTGGCTATTGACCGATGCGCAGGCAAAAGCGCTTCGTGACTATCTGCTCCGCGGTGGATTCCTGATGCTAGACGATTTCTGGGGCACCGAAGAGTGGGATCGCTTCCAGGAGAGCATGCGCCGCGTCTTTCCAGACCGGCAAGCCGTCGAAATCGACGACGCCGATTCCATCTTCCACATCGTGTACGATCTGGACGACCGCTACCAGATTCCGGGTATGTGGGCCTTGCGCCGCGGGTCGACTTACCGCGCCGATGGATCGGTAGCTCGCTGGCGCGGCATCTATGACGACCACGGCCGCGTAATGGTAGTGATGTCCTTCAACTCCGATATCGGCGATTCCTGGGAGTGGGCCGACGAGCAGTCGTATCCCGAGAAATATTCCGCCCTTGGCATCCGCATCGGCGTCAATGACGTGATGTACGCCATGACGCACTGACCTCATTGCGTCATCCCCGCCGCCAGCGACGCGTTGTACAGCTCCTCCACCCGTTCCAGCGTGTCGCACTCCGCCGCCGTCTTATCCTGCCGCCACCGGACTATGCGCGGAAAACGCATCGCATATCCGCTCTTATGCCGCGGGCTCTTTTGAATGCCATCGAACGCGACTTCCAGCACGATTTCAGGCCGCACCGTCAGCACGCGCCCGAAGCGTTCCATTTGCGATGCGCGCAGCAGCCGCGTCAGCTGCCGGATCTCTTCGTCGGTTAGGCCGGAATAGGCTTTGCCGACATTCAGAAAAAGGTCGCCCTTGCGCACTGCGAAAGTGTAATCGGAGAGTACGGTGGCGCGCCGGCCATTACCCTGTTCCGCCGCGGTGATCACTACGTCCAGCGTCGCGTACGGCCGCTTCACCTTGTACCACGCGCCGCTGCGCCGGCCAGGTTCGTAAATGCTGCCCCGCCGCTTGAGCACCAGACCCTCATTGGCGCTGTCCCGCGCCTCGCCGAACAATCGATCCACATCGGCCGTCGTCGCAGCGGCGTACTGCGGCGAGAGCAGCAGCGGCGACCCGAAGCCGGCCATCGTCGCTTCCAGAATCCCGCGGCGCTCCTCCACCGGGCGATCCAGCAGCAGCGCGCCATCGCGGTAAAGGATGTCGTAAGCCATGAAGACCACCGGAATTTCGGCCAGCATCGCGGGCGTCACTTTCTTGCGCGCCAGCCGCTGCTGCAGCACGGTGAACGGCACCGCGCGTTCGTTCCGCCACGCTAGAATCTCGCCATCCAGAACCACGCTCCCCGGGATATGCGCCAGGGCTTCCGCCAGTTCGGGAAACACATGGGTGACGTCGTCCATGCCGCGTGTATAGATCAACACCCGGCCCTCTGCCACATGGGCTTGCGAGCGAATACCGTCGTACTTATGCTCCACCAGGAATGCTTCGGGATCGGCGAGATCGGCAACCGAATCGAGCGGCTTCGCGAGCATGAAATCCATGGGATGGAACAGCCGGGCTTCAATCAGATGCACCCGGCCGTGACGCGCTGCCAGCGCCACTTCCGCCAGATTGCCCAGCCGGTTATTCGCTTGACGAACAGATTCGTGCGGGACGCCCGTGGCCGCTGCAACCGCCTCCTCCACCATCTTGGATTGCAGCCCAATACGAAGGTTGTTGGTTATGATCTTCACGAAATACTTGATCGCGAGCGGCCGGTAACTCGAAAACGTGTTCGTAAGAATCTCAATCTTCCCCGCCGTGCGCCGCGCATGGTAGATGCGCGTGTAGATCCGCACCGTCTCTTCCAGAGAAAGTGGCAGATTCCGGGTGTGGCCGGGCAGCAGCAGCGAAATGGTCTCACCCGTATCCCCCACCTCTTCATGGCAGCGGCCCAGAACCGCATCGTCCCACCCTGTAACCGCCTTGTAAGCCTCGCGCAGCGTCGCATAACCAATGGAGAGCGTGCGAGCGTCACTGTGATCCTTGAACTCCAGCATTGGCCCGCTCGACAGGAACTGCACCGCGCGCACCAGATCGTCATCCGAGAGCGTGCGCAGGTAATCCGCCACCAGCGCGACTTTTCGCAGACGGCTCCCGTAACCCGCCACGCGTTCACACACCGCGGCAAGCGCATCCATCAGCCTTCCGGGACCTCCTCGCTGGTGGCGCGCGCGCTGGCCTCGCGCGGCGCCCGCGCTTCGATACCGCGCCCGCTCAGGATGTGCGCGAACAGTTCCGTGTATCCATGCACTACATCCACTTCGCGCGCACCGGTGCCCTCCACCAGCGCGATCAGTTCCTCGAAATCGGCATGATCCGAGTACGGAATCAATTCCTCGGCCCCCGCTCGGGCGCGAGCGTTATCCAGCGTCGCCCACCCCGACACATACGCGATCCGGTACCGCTTGCCGCTGGCTTCGAGAATGTTGCGAAACGACGGCACGGTAACCAGCGCCTTCCCCGCGGTATCGTTGCTCTGATACGGCGTCCATCCGTTGAACGCGTACCCCGCGGCTTCATAAATCGGAATGAAGCGCGCGATGGAACCGTGCACCGCCGTCGGAATGCCCGCCTCGCACAGCACGTGAACAATCTCCTGGCCGCGCCCCAGTGAATATCCGATGAAAGCCGGAATGCCGCCCGATTCCAGCGTTTCCCGCGCGAACGCAACCATGCGATCCCGCGCCGCCTCGCGCGCCAGGAATCGGTAAATGGGAAGGCCGAAAGTGGATTCGACGATGAGCCGATCGCAGGCCACCGCTTGGGTTTCGCGGCCGCAAAGCGGTGCCCGGAGTTTGATATCGCCGGTATACAGCAGCCGTTCACCCTCAAGCTCAATCAGCAATTGCGCAGCTCCCACAATGTGACTCGCCGGATACGCCGTCAATCGCGCAGCACCGAGTTCCCACGCGACCCCAAACTCCACCGGACACGCCTCGGGCGTGCTTTCCGGCAAGCGCGAGCGGTAAATCCTCAGCGTGTCCGGTGTCGCATACACGCGCCCGTGGCAGCCCCGCGCATGATCGGAATGCCCGTGAGACACCCAGGCCGTACCGCAATCCTCGGTGGGATCGAGCCACAGGTCGAGTTGAGGCAGGAAAATACCGTGGGGGAGGAAACGAACGTCCATGGACTGCTGATTCCATGATATGCGCAAGAGACTCCTATGCGATAATCGCGGCCATGCACGTACAACCACGCACCTTGTGTATCGTCTGCGCGGTGCTAATCATCGCCGCCGCCATGCTTCCGGCGCAGCCCACCACGAGTCCCGATCCCGCAGCCGACCTCTTGAAACAAGGCCAGCAGAAAATGCGCGATGGCAAACACGACGAAGCACTCGCGCTCTACCGCCAGGCCCTGGCTGCTTCCCCTAGTTCTTTCGCCGCGAACAATCAGACCGGCGTTTTGCTGGATCTGATGGGCCAATACACTGAAGCCCGCAAGCTCTTCGCCAAGGCCATTGAAGCCGCTCCCACGCCTGCGAATAAGGGCCAGGCGCTGCGCTCCATGGCCATGTCCTACGCTTTCGAGAGTAACTGCAAGGAAGCGGCAAAGTATGAAAGCCAGTTGTACGAAATGAACCTCGCCGCGAAGGATTTCTACAACGCCGGCGAAATCGCCGACGAGCTGGCACGCGTCTGCATCGAATCCGGCGATCTCGACACGGCGCAAAAGTGGTATCAAACCGGTCACGATGCCGGATTGCGCGAACCCGGCCTCAAGCCCGAGCGCGCCGATCTGTGGGAGTTTCGCTGGGAACACGCGCAGGCCCGCCTCGCCGCGCGCCGCGGAAAGAAAGACGATGCTCAGAAACACATCGCCGCCACGAAAGCGATCCTCGACAAAGGCACGAACCCCGATCAAACTCGTTTCCTTCCCTACTTGACCGGATACGTCGCCTTCTACGCCGGCGACTACAAGACCGCGCTCGCCGAACTGCAGAAAGCCGATCAGCGCGATCCTTTCATCCTTTGCTTGATCGCGCAAACGTACGAAAAGCTGGGCGACCAGGCGCAAGCGCAGGACTACTATCGCAAGATCCTCCCGTCGAATGCGCACAATCCAACCAATGCGTTCGCCCGCCCGCTAGCCAAGAAGAAATTAAGCTGATCGCCGGCCGCACCCTATAATATTG
>JALYHQ010000125.1 GCA_030776455.1 Acidobacteriota bacterium
CTCCCAGCTCGCTCTTCATCTCGAGAACGGATCTTTCCGAATGTGGGCCATCGAAGCGAAGCACGACGGTAAGTGAGGCGGGCGCCGGCTCGGCGAGAGCGCCAGCGGCGGCGAGAACGAGACTGATCAAACATGCGGCTACGAGGCGCATTGTATTCACTTCGGCAATTTTGCCTTTTTCAATTATAGGCGTGGGCCTTCGATTTGTTAGACTAGCCGCCATGCCGACTGTTTCCGCGATTCGTGTCCTCGCCATTTTTCTATCCGCTCCCCTCCTCTTCAGCCAGCGCTTGCTCACGCTGGACGACATGCACCGCTTCCACGATGTTCGCGAAGTGCAGATCTCGCCCGACGGGAAGTGGGTCGCTTACACGGTGACCTCGGTCGACGTCAAGGAAGACAAGAGCGATACCGACGTCTGGATGGTGAGCTGGGATGGCACGCAGCAGATGCGGCTGACGTCGAGTCCGGAGAACGAGAATGCTCCCAGGTGGAGTCCGGATGGCCGGTATCTCGCGTTTCTGTCGGGGCGTCCGGGCAAGGCGAAGGGTACGCAGGTGTGGCTGCTGGATCGCATGGGCGGCGAGGCGCAGCAGCTCACTGACGTCAAGGGGCGGCTATCGGCGTACGAGTGGTCGCCGGATTCCAAGCGCATGCTGCTGGTGATGGCCGAGCGCGATCCGGGCGACACCGAGGATGAGAAACCCGAGGCCGGTAAGCCCAAGACTCCGAAGCCCATCGTGATTGACCGCTACAAGTTTAAGCAGGACGTGCAAGGCTACCTGACCCAGCGGACGCCGCGGCTCTACTTGTTCGACATGGCGTCGAAGAAGGCCGAGGCGCTGACGGCCGAGAGTCTGGATGTGGCGTCGCCGTCGTGGTCGCCCAACGGCGAATCCGTCGCGTTCCTGGGCAAGGAGGGCAAGGACGCCGAGCGATACAACACCTGGAACGTGTACGTGATCGACGCGCGCGCCGGCGCCGCGGCACGCCAAGTGACTCACTATGACGGCGTACACTCGTCCGCATCGCGGTCGCGGCCCGAGTGGAGTCCGGACGGCGCGAAGCTGGCGTATCTGCAGAGCAGCGGCGCGAAACAAGGCGCCTACAACATGAATCGGCTGGCGGTTGCGCCGGTATCCGGCGGTGAGCCGAAGCTGCCGGCGGGCAATTTCGATCGCGCGATCTCCGCGCCGCGCTTCAGTAACGACGGCTCGTCCATCCTGTTCCTGGTGTCGGACGACCGCTGGGAATATCCGGCGCGTGTGTCTTCGAATGGCGGAGCGGTGGAGCGCCTGGTCCAGGGGCCGGGCGCAGTTTCCGCCGTGGCCCAAAGCAAGGATGGCCGCCTCGCGATGCTGGCCTCGGGCGATACTACGCATGCCGAGGTTCACGTCTTTGAGAATGGCGGGCTGCGCAAACTGACGCACCACAACGATGCGTTGATGGCCGAGTTGAAGCTCGGCGCAACCGAGGAGTTCAGCTGCAAGGCTAAAGACGGGACCGAAGTACACGGGTTGCTCACCAAGCCGCCCGATTTTGAACCAGGACGGAAATATCCCACGCTGCTGCGCATTCATGGCGGCCCGAACGGGCAGGATCAGCATGCGTTCAATTTCGAGCGCCAGCTTTTCGCGGCGAACGGGTATGTGGTGGTAGCGGTGAATTACCGCGGCAGCGCGGGGCGCGGCGAGAAATATCAGACCGCGATCCTGGCCGAGTGGGGCGACAAGGAAGTGATCGACCTGCAGGCCGCCATAGACCACGTGGTGGCCATTGGACTGGCCGATCCCGACCGGTTAGGCGTGGGCGGATGGAGTTACGGTGGGATTCTCACCGATGCCATCATCGCCAAGGACCATCGCTTCAAGGCGGCTACCAGCGGCGCGGGAACGGCGTTTCCGCTGGGCCTTTACGGAGTGGATCAATACATTCTGCAGTACAACGAAGAGATCGGGCCGCCGTGGAAAGTGGGACTGGATCCGTGGATCAAACTGTCGTATCCGTTCTTGCATGCGGACCAGATCACCACGCCGACGCTGTTTCTGGGCGGGGAGAAAGACTTCAATGTCCCGCTGGTGGGCGGGGAGCAAATGTATCAGGCGCTGGCGAGCCTGGGAGTGCCGACACAGTTGATCGTTTATCCGGGCCAATTCCACGGCATCACACGTCCGAGTTATCAGCGGGATCGGATGGAGCGGTATCTGGCGTGGTATGCGAAGTATTTGAAGCTTGGCGAGTTAGCGCGCACCGAGTAGACGCGCTGCTTCGTCTATGCGGCGGGTGAACTCCGCGATGGCCTGCGCCGCCGCGCCAACTTGCTGCGCAGCCTCGTCCATCCTGGATTCTTCCGCAGCCTCGCGAATACCCGGCAGCGTTTTCGCGCCGTAGCCGGTGTACATTCCCGGCGCGTAAATACTGTGGCGATACCAATCGCGGCCCGGCAAGCCTGGAGTAAGCAGCAAAGCTCGTTCAGCCTGCAGCAGAACACGATTGGCCTTCGGGAGCTGCTCCGGCGTTGCGGCCGCCAGCGCGGATTCGAAGCGCTTGGACGCGGCGTCGGTGGCGTCCAGCTGCTTCAGTAGCGGGGCCAAATCCACCTTCTTGATCTCGCCGATGTAGCCGCGCACGGTCTGCGAGAACTCGCCGAATTCGAACGGCAGCAGCGGAGCATCGGCCAGGCGCAATAGCGTGGTGGTGGTCACTTGCGACAGCGCCTTGCCATAGGTGAAATCCGGATCGGCGAAACGCTTGTACCAAGTGAAGTCGTCGTAGATGGAATGGTACACGCCGCCCTGATTGGCGCCGCCGAATCCGAAATTCAGACTCGCGATTCCGATGTGATCCAGAAACGCCACGTAATCCGAACCGGCGCCAAGCGGGCCGAGATGGAAGCCCGGGCGCGTTGACTCCACTTGACCGTCGGGGGAAGCTCCGCGCCGCGTGCGCACGGATTCCAGCAGCGTCTTGGCGCTGTCGGCGGGATCGGGAATATCGCGCAGCACTTCGCTCATGAAGCGCTCCAGCGTATGCGATCCGGATGCGCCCAGGCGGCCCTTTGAGTTGGTATCGGAATTGATGTAGACCACGGCCTTACGGCTCAGTTCTTCGGCGTGTTTCTCCACCCATTCAGTGGAACCGATGAGGCCGAACTCCTCGCCATCCCACAGCGCGAGGACGATGGTCCGCTTTGGTTTCCAGCCTTGTTTGCGCAGCTCGGACAAGGTGCGGGCCGTCTCGAGCAGCGAGGATGCGCCGCTCAGCGGATCGTGCGCGCCGTTTACCCAGGCATCGTGATGGTTGCCGTAGATGATCCACTCGTCCGGATACTCGCTGCCAGGAATCATGGCGATGACGTCATTCAACGGCCGGGTGGACCAGTCAAAGTCGAGCTTGAAGTGCGCCGTCCCGGGACCCGGACCGATGCGATACGTGAAGCCCAACGCGCCGCGCCACGCTTCGGGCGCTACCGGACCTGCCAGCGACTCGAGTAACGGAGCGGCGTCGGCGTAGGAGATCGGCATCACCGGGATCTTCATAAGGGTGCGCGCTTCGGAAATCGGCAAGCGCCGCGAACCTTTCTCCGAGGCCCAGCCGGGCGAGAGCGGATCGCCTACCGCAAGCGGCATATCCATCACGCTGCCGCGCTGCACGCCATCGGGCGGACGCAGCGCGCCCTTGGGATAGACCTCGCCTTGAAAATAGCCGTCATCGCGGGGATCGGAATAGATCAGACAAGCTACCGCTCCATGTTCGGCGGCCAGCTTGGGCTTCACGCCGCGCCAGCCCTTGCCGTAGCGCGTGATGACGATCTTGCCCTTGACGTCAATGCCGAGCTTCTTTAGTTGCTCGTAATCCTCGGGCATTCCGTAGTTGGCGTATACGAGCTGGGCGGTGACATCACCCGCGGCCGAGTAGGCGTTATAAGTGGGGAGCTGGGTGGTCTGAGCGGAGGTGGGATCCTCGGCGAGCGCCGGTTCCTTAAGGGATGCGCGGAACTTCGTGGGACTGATCAACTCGAGACTGCGCGCGGTGGGGTAGGGAAGCAGCGCCTCGAACTCTTCGATGTGCGCATCCAGTTCGAATTCACGGAACAAGCCCAGCGCATATTCGGCGACTGTGCGAGAGGCGGCGGATCCGGCGTGGTGCGGCTCGCGCGACATGCGCTCCAGGTAAGCCCGGATGCGGTCGGGGCTCGGAATCGCTTGCGCCTTGTGTTCCAGATCGCGTTCGGCGGCCCATTGCGACTGCGGAAAGCCCCGGATGGGTTCCGCGGCGGGAAGCAATAGCGCGGTGGCGAGCAGGAGGGTGAGAGGCTTCATGTTTTGGGTGTCTTCAGGAATGCGATGAACTCTTCGGGATTACGAGTGAGACCGGGAAACGTCGCGATGACGCGTTCGTCGGCATCGAGGATGGCATAAAAAGGAATCGCAACGGTCTGGAGCTTGGATTCTTCCAGCTTCTGGTTCACTTCCGACACTTGATCCGTGCCGTCCGTGTAGAGATCTACCAGGATGAAATCCTTCAGCAGCGCGTTGACCTCGGGACGGGGAAACATGTTGGCTTTCATCCAATGACAGTTGGTGCAGGCGTAGCCCGTGAAGTTAACGAAGACCAGTTTGTTCTCTTGCCGCGCGCGGGCCAGCGCCTCGGCGTACTGGTTCTTCATCCAGGGCAGGGCAGCCTCGCCGCTACCCGACGCCGCGCCGGACCAGCCGGCCGCGGGCGGAGGAACGTAAGCCTCCAGATTGCCCATACGCGCGCCCAGCATGCCTGGAATCAGGCTTAACGCAAAGACCAGAAACGCCGCGCCCATCAGCATGCGCGGGACGCCCAGGTGCTCATCGGACTTGATGCCTTCGAGCCTGAGGAATCCCAGCAGATAGAGGCCGGCCAGCCCGAACAGCACTATCCACGCAGCCAGAAATACGTCGCGGCTCAGGAGATTCTTCTGCAGCACCTGATCGATGTTGCTGAGGTACTTGAGGGATGCGGCCAGCACCACGAATCCAAGCACTACTTTCACGCGCATTAGCCAGCCTCCGGATTTCGGAAGCCGCTGCAGGAACGCAGGGAAGAGCGCCAGCAGAAAAAACGGAGTCGCGAGGCCGGTGGCGAAACACGCCATGCCGAGAACCGGCGCAAGACCATTCGACTGCACCGAGGCCACCAGCAGCGGCCCGACGATAGGTCCGACGCAAGCGAACGAGGTAAGCGAGAAGGTGAGGCCCATCAGCAGGGTGCCCAGGTAGCCGCCTTGCTGCGAAGCTTTATCCATGCGAGTTAGCAGGCCGGAAGGCAGCGTCAGTTCATAAGCGCCCAGCAGGCTGAGTCCGAAAATGACGAAGACCACGGCGATGAATCCGTTCACCCATGGACTGGAACCAAGTTGCACGACGCCGAACGGGCCTGCGACGGCCTTCGCCAGAAAGCCTAACGAGGTAAACAAGACAACGATTCCGAGACAGAATACCGCCGCCTGTTTAACGCCTTCGC
>JALYHQ010000126.1 GCA_030776455.1 Acidobacteriota bacterium
GGGGGGGGGGGGCCCCCCCCGCGGCCCAGGGGGGCCGCCCCACCTTCAGAGGGTGATCTCGGTCTCACGGAAAGTGATCGTGGTTTAACAAAACGCGACCCTAATGTCATAGGCGGGGGAGGAGGGCTTTCAGGAATTTTACTAGCGTGTCGCGGACGCGGTGGCCGGTTTCGATTACTTCTTCCTGAGTGATTTTTTGGGGAAGGATACCGGCCGCCATGTTGGTTACGCAGGAGATGGCCAGGCAGCGCACGCCGAGCCAGTTGGCGACGATTACTTCGGGGACGGTGGACATGCCGATCAGGTCGGCGCCGATGGTGCGCAGGTAGCGGATCTCGGCGGGGGTTTCGTAGCTGGGGCCGGTCACCGCCGCGTAGACGCCCTCGGCCAGTGCGATTCCCTGCTGGGACGCGATCTGCTTTGCGATGGCGCGGTATTCGGAGGAGTAAGCGTCGCTCATATCTGGGAAACGCACGCCGGATGAATCGTCATTGGGGCCGATCAGCGGATTCGTGCCTTGCAGGTTGATGTGGTCCGAGATCAGCACAAGCGCACCCTGGCTATACGATAGATTGATTCCGCCGGCCGCGTTGGTGAAGACCATGGAGCGGATACCGAGCTTTGCTAGCACCCGCACTCCGAAGGTTACTTGCGACGGTGTGTAGCCCTCATAAAGATGATTGCGGCCGGCCATGACAGCGAGATCCAAGCCATCCAAGCGGCCCACCACCAGCTTTCCCGCATGACCGATGGCAGTGGATGCGGGCCAACCCGGGATGTCCGAATACGGAATCTCGACGCGATCGGTAAGCTCATCGGCGAACGCGCCGAGTCCGCTGCCCAGCACGATGGCGACGCGGGGCTGGGTTTTGATTCGGGAGCGAACGAATGCGGCTGCGGCGTCGATCATAACAGCATGCCGGCAATGCAAGCCGACAGGAAGTTCGCCATGGTTCCGGCCGCCACCGCTTTCAATCCGAGGCGCGCGAGATCGGATTTTCGATTGGGCGCCAACGCTCCAATGCCGCCGATTTGAATTGCTATGGAGCTGAAATTGGCGAAGCCGCAGAGAGCGAACGTCGCGATCTTGAAAGAACGCGGATCGAGTGCGTCCTTCATGGGTCCGAGCTGTTGGAACGCGATGAACTCGTTCAATACCAGGCGCGTCCCCAGCAGGTTTCCGATGGACTGGCAGTCGTGAAATTTCACTCCCAGCAGCCAGGCTACGGGCGAAAACGCATACCCGAGGATTTGCTGCATGGTCATGTGAAAGAAGTAGCCCAGGATGCCGTTCACCATCGCGATGAGCGCGATAAACGCGATCAGCATGGCGCCGATGTTCAAGGAAAGCTGCAGGCCGTCCCCGGCGCCGCGCGAAGCTGCGTCGATGATATTCACGCCGGGGCGCTCCACGCTCACTTTTACGCCGCCCGCCGTCGCAGGCTGGCCGGTTTCAGGGATCAGCATCTTGGCGATCATGATTGTGGCCGGCGCGGTCATGATAACGGCCGTCAGCAAGTGTGAAATTTCCACGTGCGCGAGTAACACGTAGGCCGCCATCACGGCGCCCGACACGTGCGCCATGCCGCTCACCATGATGGTGAACAATTCAGATTCGGTGAGGCCCGCCAGAAACGGCCGGATGGTCAAAGGCGCTTCGGTCTGACCCATGAAGATGCTGGCGGCCACGTTGGTGGATTCGGCGCCGCTCGCGCCCATCACCTTTTGCATCACCACTGCCATGGCGCGCACCAGAAGCTGCATCACGCCCAGGTAATAGAGGATGGAGAAAAAGCTGGAGATGAAGATGATGATCGGCAGGATCTGGAACGCGAAGATCACTGGCTGGCTGCCGCCGAGCTGATCCCCGAAAACGAACTTCGAGCCGGCGGAGGAATACCCCAGCATGTTGTTTACGCCGGCGCTGGCCATCTGGAACAGCTTCCCGAGGTCGGTCTTCAGAACCAGGAAGGCAAATACCGCCTGCAGGCCCAGCCCCCAGAACAACACGCGCTTCTGAATCTGACGACGTGCCGTGGAAAACAGGAAGCAGGTCAGAAGAATAGCGGCTATGCCGAGAAGGCCGGTAAAGCGATCCATGGAAGTGTGGAGTCTAGCCTACCACTTCCAGAATTAATTCGCGCTCCTCGGGCGGGGTGGCTGAAATGCGGAAAGCGTCCTCCACTTGCTGAGCGGCTTCTTCCACATGCTCTTCGCTGGTGTAATACAAGCGGCAGAGCACGGCGCCGGCGTCGACTTTCTGGCCGGTTTTGACTTCGAGAATAATCCCGACGGCGGGGTCAATGGCGTCTTCCTTGATGGCGCGGCCGGCGCCCATGATGGACGAGGCGGTGCCGATGAGCTCGGCATCGATGGCGCTGACGTATCCGGCGCGCGGCGAGGCTACCTCGCGTACCCCGGTGGCGTTGGGCAGCAGCTCGAAACGGTCCAGCACCTGCGGATTGCCGCCCTGGGCTTGGATCACGTCCTTGAACTTGCGATAGCCTGAGCCGTCCAGCAGCTTTTGCTGCGCCAGTTCGCGGGCTTCGTCCAGCGTGGGAACAATCTTGGCCAGGAAGATCATGCGAGCGGCCAGCTCCAGCGAAATTCGAGTGAGATCCGTGGGGCCCGCGTTTTGCAGCGTCTGCGAGACTTCCATCACTTCCAGCGCATTGCCGATGGCGTAGCCCAGCGGCTGATTCATGTCGGTGATCAACGCCTGCACGCGAATGTCGGCGCGGCGCCCGATCCCTACCATCATCTGCGCCAGACGCCGCGCTTCCACCTGCCGCTTCATAAACGCGCCGGTACCCACCTTGACATCCAGCACGATGGCGTTCAATCCCACCGCCAGCTTCTTGGACATGATGGACGACGCGATCAGAGGAATGGATTCCACCGTGGCCGTCGCATCGCGCAGCGCATAAAACTTTCCATCGGCGGGCGCTATCTCGGCGGTCTGCCCGATAAACGCAAGGCCATGCGCGGCGAGTTGGGCGCGGAATTCGTCGATGGTGAGATCGGTGCGAAATCCAGGAATAGATTCCAGCTTATCGAGGGTTCCTCCGGTGTGTCCCAGACCGCGGCCGGAGATCATGGGGACCACTACGCCGGCGGCAGCGGCCAGCGGGGCGGAGATGAGGCTGGTCTTGTCGCCTACGCCGCCGGTGGAATGCTTGTCTACTTTCAGGCCCGGTATGGAAGTGAGGTCCACGGTTTCGCCGGTACGAATCATAGCGTCGGTGAAGGCACTCACTTCACGGTCGGTCATTCCGGAAAAGAAGACGGACATGAGGAACGCGGACACCTGATAATCGGGAATTTCTCCCTGGGTGTATCCGTTCACCAGGAACGTGATCTCATCGGGCGAAAGTTCCTCGCCATTCCGCTTACGTTGAATCAAGTCGACAGTTCGCATTGAAGTCCTCAGAGTAGCATCTTATATAGTTGAAAGTAAAGGACGTGTGGAACGCCGGTGTAGGTTTATTGCGCGGTGGTTCGGAGCGTCGCGATGAAATCGATATCGCCGTCCAGAAAATCGTATTCCTCCATGTGGCTGCGCGGGGTCCACTCGATGCGCTCAAAGACTAAATTTCGCGGCTCGCCCGTGAAGCTATTCACTCGATAAAACACCAGGAGGACAGGGGGACGGCCGGGGTATTGGAATTCGTAACGAGTCACTTCAGACGCTGATTGCACCTGGATGGCCAGCTCTTCCCGCAGTTCGCGCACCAGCGCGGAGAGATGCGGTTCGCCGGGCTCCACTTTACCGCCGGGGAATTCCCACTTGAGAGGATGTGCGCCGTCGGCGCGGCGTTGCGCGACGAGCACGCGGTCTCCGCGCTCCAGCAAGGCGGCCACAACCGTAATCATTCAGGGCGAAACCCGGGGCAGCGCGTACGATCCGAAACGTAGTTCCTCGATGGCTGATGCGGCTTGCGGATTCCAGCGGAGCAGCGCTTGGGCCTTCTGTGACGAAACCTGCTGGTCCAGCGCCAGAGCGTCGGCGTATCCTCCCAGCGTTTCGCGAGCCTGCGCCAGCGGCCAGGCTTCGACGTTGCCTCCGGCATCGGCGCCGAAACTCGCCGCTTCGGCCAGATCGCGCACCTTAACCGAGGGCCCGCCGGCAGCATTGAGCAAGGTGCCAGCGGGAGCATGATCCAGCGCGCGGACGAACAGATCGGCGAGATCCTCCACATGGACCAGCGGCCAGCGGTTCTGTCCGTCGCCAACATAGCGCGCGGCGTTGCGCTCACGCGCGGACTGTACAAAATCGCCGAGGATTCCCGCCGCGCGGCCGTACACGACGGCCGGACGGATCACGATTCCGCGGAGTTCGGCATCCAGCACCATCCGTTCAACGGCGGGACGCCACACCACCAGCGCCAGGGGATTGAGCGGTGAATCTTCATCGGCGACGCGGTCGCCGGTATTTCCATATACCCAAACGCCGCTGGTGTAGACGAACGGCTTACCCGATCCGCGCAAGGCGCCCAGCATTTTCGAAATTGCTTCCGTGTCGAGGCGGCCGTCGTTGGTAGTGCCCGCGTGAATCACGCCATCGCAGGCGGCTACGGCGGCGGTGAGGCTATCGGGCATTTTCAGGTCGCCCCGAAAGGGCGTGAATCCGCGGCGGCGCAGGTCCTGGTCGGATTCGTCGGAGCGGGCGAGCGGGGCTACGGTGTGGCCGGCCGCTTCCAGCGCCTCGGCCACGGCGCTTCCGATATAGCCAGTGGCTCCAGTAAGAAAGATCCGCATGACTCTATGATCCTCCAAGAGGGAAGATGCGGGGAGGGAGGAAAGGTTGCAATTGGGTACGGGGATGTTTGTACGCCTGTACCCGCTTGAAGATAAAGGCACGGCCGCAGTACTATGAGTTGGTTACTAGCGCGGTGCATAGCGAAAGATTTCTCGATCACTTTCAGAATCCGCGCAACGTGGGGGAACTGCCGGCGCCGGCGGTAACGGTGGAGGTTTCCAATCCTGCGTGTGGAGATATTTTGAGGCTGTCGGCGCGCTTTGAAGGTGAGACCGTGGCCGAGGCTCGCTTCAAAGTGCGCGGGTGTAGCGCGTCGATTGCCGCGGCTTCGGCGCTCACGCAATGGATGACCGGACGGCCGCGAGCGGAACTGCGCGGGCTGGGAATGGAAACGGTGGAGGAAGCCGTGGGCGGACTCATCCCGGAATCACGGCACGCAGCCGTGCTGTGCGTGGACGGAGTGAAGAAACTGCTGGCCGCTACTGTAACTGCGGGAGCTTGAACTCCACGCCGCGCTCGTCGTTCAGGCGCTGCGAGAGTTTACGGTCTATCAAATCGAGGCTGGCTTGATTGAGGCTATGTTCGGCGCTGACGTAATGCAGCGTGCCGCCTTCCATCCAATAGCCGAGCGCTGAAACGATGGTGTGATCCGTGAAGGCGATGAGTATCAACGTGGGCTGATCGTCCGCGGCGGTCCTGCGCGCAGGCCGGGGCTCGACGTTGTCATAGGGGTGCGAGTTGTACTCGTACATGCGCATGCCGGAGGAAGACTGCGAGTCCCCGCCATACTCACGCACTACCGGCGCCGCGCGGTCGGGAATGAAATTCTGATTGATCACCACCGAGGGAACCTGGTTCGGGTACTGAGCCTGGGTCTCCGGTTGGGCGGGATTTGCGTACATCGAAGGATCGTAGCCGTAGTTCGTGTAAACCGGATAAGGCACGATGACGCCTTGATTGTGGCCGCCACGGTGCGCGTCGCGCATGGCGCCGGGGGTAACCTGTCTGCCCGCGACAT
Organism: Acidobacteriota bacterium; assembly: GCA_030776455.1. Classification (GTDB taxonomy): domain Bacteria; phylum Acidobacteriota; class Terriglobia; order Bryobacterales; family Bryobacteraceae; genus JALYHQ01. The sequence goes on from JALYHQ010000126.1 coordinate 5,778, forward strand.
CGCGCGCCAGACGGCCCGCGAAGAGCGGGGGTGGAAGTGGAACAAATGCGCCGGGCGGATGTCCAGTGCCAGGATGCAAGACGCTGCCGAAGCCGCCGACCGATCCATACGGCTGGCCGGCGGGCGCCTGTGCGAAACAAGCAGCCATGAAGGCCGCCACCACCATGACAAGGACTAGTTGCCGCATAAGTCCCCCCTCACCAAGATTCTAACGCGCTTTTAAGAACCGCGTTGCTATAATTTCATCGAATGCCTTCCGCCGTTAAGCTGCCCGATGTTCGGCACTCGGTCTGCGCGCTCGACTGCCCGGACGCCTGTTCCCTTCTGATCGACGTTGAGGACGGCCGGGGCAACCGGCTACGTGGTGATCCGACGCATCCGGTGACTCGCGGGTTTCTATGCGGTAAGGTTGCGCGGTACCTGGATCGGGAATACTCGCTGGACCGGCTGCTCTATCCGCAAAAGCGGGTGGGCGCGAAAGGTGAAGGGCGTTTCGAGCGGATCGGCTGGGATGAGGCGCTGGATACCATCGCCGCGCGACTTGCTGGCGTATCGGCCGAGTATCGTTCGGAGGCGATATTGCCGTACAGCTATGCCGGGACCATGGGGCTGCTGAACGGGGCCGGAATGGACCGGCGGTTTTTCCACCGGCTGGGGGCGTCGCGCCTGGATCGGACCATTTGCTCCTCCTGCGGCGGAGCAGCGCTCAATCAGACGCTGGGACTGCGTTACGGGACGGAGCCCGAAGCTTTCAGCCACTCGAAACTGATCCTCGCCTGGGGCGCGAACATTCTCGGCACCAACGTTCATCTGTGGCCGTTTATTGTGGACGCGCGGCGCAGAGGTGCGAAGCTTTACGTCATCGATCCGGTCCAGACTCGCGTGGCGAAGCTGGCCGACCGGCATTTCGCGATCTTCCCGGGCAGCGACCTGGCGCTGGCGCTGGGTCTGATGCACGTAATTCTGGGCGAGCGGCTGCACGACGCCGATTATGTGGTGCGGTACACCAACGGCTTCGAGGAATTGCGGACGCTGGCCGCGCAGTACCCGCCGGAGCGCGTGGAAGCGCTGACCGGAATCAGCCGCGAGGACATCGTGATGCTGGCGCGAGAATATGCCACTACGCGGCCGGCGGTGATTCGGGTGAACTACGGAGTGCAGCGCAGCGATCGCGGCGGCTCGGCGGTGCGGGCGATCGCAGCGCTGCCGGCGCTGGTGGGTTCCTGGAAAGAGCGGGGCGGGGGGCTGCAACTCACCACTTCGCAGGCGTTCCAGCTGAATCGCGCTGGGCTCGAGATGGCGGAGTTGCAGTATAAATCGCCGCTGGGGCGCGAGGCGCGCATCGTCAATATGTCCGAGCTGGGCCAGGCGCTGACCTCTTTGGAGGCTCCGGCCGTGAAGGCGCTGGTTGTGTACAACTCGAACCCAGCCGCAATCGCTCCGAACCAGAATGCGGTGCAGCGAGGGTTCCGGCGCGAGGATTTGTTCACGGTGGTGCTGGAACAATTTCAGAACGACACCGCCGACTACGCGGATATTCTGCTGCCGGTGACCACATTTCTGGAGCATACTGATCTGTATTTCGCTTACGGCCATTACTATCTGCAACTGGCCAGGCCCGCGCTGCCGGCGCCGGGTGAAACCAAATCGAACGTCGAAATCTTCCGTCTGCTGGCCGAGCGGATGGGCTTTGACGACGCTTGTTTCCGCGATTCGGAAGACGACATGATCCGAACTTTGCTTTCCTCGGGACATGCCTTTCTGGATGGCATCACGCTGGAACGATTGGACCGCGAGCATTGGGTGCGGCTGAATGTCTCGGCCGAAGGCGAACCGTTCCTGCCCTTTGCCGAGGGCGGCTTCGGCACGGCCTCGGGCAAGTGCGAATTCGGCGCCGCGACGCTGGACTACACCCCTCCGGTGGAATCGCGGCTGGGCGATCCGGGACTGCGGGCCCGCTATCCTTTGGAATTAATTTCCTCGAAAAACGACGACAGCATGAATTCGACTTTTGGGAATCGTCCCGGCACGGACCGGCAGACCGCGGCATTGTGGATGCACGCGGGTGACGCCGCGCGGCGCGGAATCCAGAGCGGCGACCGGGTGCGAGTATTTAACGATCGCGGCAGCTGCGTTCTGGATGCGCAAGTGGACGGGCTGGTGCGCGAAGGAGTGACGCGCGCGCCGGCGGTTCGCTGGAACCGAACGGCCGCGGACGGGCACAACGTGAACGCTCTTACGTCCGAGCGGCTCACCGATCTCGGCGGCGGGGCTACCTTCTATAGTTGTCTGGTCGAGGTCGAAAAATGCGGAGATTGACAGGGCATTCGATGTTCCGGCTGGTTCCGGCGCTGATACTGATCGTGGCGCTGGCGGCGATGCCGGGTTGCCGGCGCAGGAAGCGCCACGCCTTCGAGCCGCCGCCGGAGGCCGAGCCGCGGAGCATGCTGGGCAGCCTGGTGACGATGTCCGACGCCCGCTCGTCGGGTCAGATCCTGGACGGGTTCTACACTATCGAGGACAAATCCTGGCGCTGGAGCGCGGGCAAATTTTCCGTCATGCTGCGGACGCCGCGTACTGCCGCGCAGAAAGGCGCGACGCTGGTGCTGCGCTTCGCTGTCTCCGAAGTGATTCTCAAACAGCTGCACTCGCAGACACTGACGGCTTCCATCGGCGGGCACGCCCTGGCGCCGCAACAGTACAAGACGTCCGGTGAGCAAACCTACACGCGCGATGTTCCGGGGGACTGGCTGAAAAGTGAAACCGTCAAGGTGGATTTCTCGCTGGACAAAGCGCTGCCTCCGTCGGCAGCGGACAGCCGCGAACTCGGCGTCATTGTCAGCTCGGTCGGATTTGAAGCGAAGTAATGCCAGGCACGCGGCTCCGGCGCGCCGCATATTACGCCGTTCCCATTCTCTTCTGCCTTCTGATCCACCGCCTGGCGATGAAGATCTGGTTCTTCAACGATGATTTTGCATGGCTGGGACTGCCGCTGCACGTGGAGAAGCCCGGCGATATCTGGGAAGTCCTGTTCAAGCCTCAGGCTCAGGGCACCGTCCGAACGCTGAGCGAGCGTCTGTATTTTTTGACGTTCGCTTCGCTCTTCGGTCTGGAGGCCTGGCCCTTCCGGGTGTGGATGTTCCTCACCCAGGCGGTGAATTTATCGCTGCTGGCCTGGATCACGCGCAGGATTACAGGTTCGGCCGCGGCGGGTCTTCTGGCGCCGATTCTGTGGGTGGCGAACCCCGCACTGGCGGTGGCGATGATCTGGAGCTCGGCCTATAACGAGCTGGCGTGCGTTTTCTTCCTGCTGTTGGCCTTCTTCTTTCTGCTGCGATATATCGACACCGGACTGCGGCGCTACTGGGTTGGCCAATGGATCGCCTATCTGCTGGGGTTTGGCGCGCTTGAGCTGAACGTGGTGTATCCGGCTCTCGCCGCGCTTTATACACTCTGCTGCGCGCGCCGATATTTCCGCCGGACACTGTGGCTGCTCTTGCCGGCCGCGGCCTTCACTTGGCTCCATTTTTTCGTGATTCCGCGGAGCACGAATCAGGCTTACAGCATGCATTTTGGCGCAGCTCTGCTCACCAACGTCTGGAACTACTGGCGTATGGCGCTGGGCGCGTCGCGCGACAATCTGCTGGACTGGCGTCCCCTATGGCTCGGGTATGCGATCACTCTTGCCGTCACCGCCGCGCTGGCGGTGTTTCTGGCGCGCACGCTCCGGCGGCATGAATGGCTGGGAGTGTTCGCGCTGGGCTGGTTCGTCATCGCGCTGATGCCGCTCGCGCCCTTGACGAACCATTTCAATGAGTATTACCTCACGGTACCCATGCTTGGCCTCGCCATTCTGGGAGCGTGGGCCGTATCCCGCGCTTCGAGTATGCGGATGCGCATCGCCGCCAGCGCGCTGGTGAGCGTTTATCTCATCGTCTGCATCTCCGATATACACGGGCAGGAGAACTACTATTACACCCGCGTGCGTGGGATTAAATACCTGGTGAAAGGCCTGGAAGCCGAACACGCGCGCTGGACCGGAAAGAGCGTTCTGCTGGCGGGCGTGAGCAATGACCTGTTCTGGTCGGGATTCTATGACGATCCGTTCCGGCTGCTCGGCCTGTCGCGTGTGTATCTGGCTCCCGGCGAGGAAAAAGCCATTGAGGATCATCCCGAGTGGGGCTCCCGCGACCGGTTTTTCTCGTCCCTTGAACCGGTAGTTTCCGAGCTGGCGCGAGATCGTGCGGTGGTTTACAGGCTGGACGGCAGACAGCTTCACGACGTCACGGCGATGTACAAAACCGATCTGTTTAGTCGCTACGCCGCGGAGCATGCGTCGTTCGCCGATGCCGGCGATGTGCTCTACGCCAGCCGGTTTGGGAGCGGCTGGTATCCCATCGAGAAAGACTATCGCTGGATGTCGGGGTCGGGCGAGGTGTGGATGGCGGGGCCGCGGTCGCCAGGTGAAGCACTGGTTGTGTCGGGATACTGTCCGGCGGCGGCGGTGGCTAAGGGGCCTGTCACGGTGACCGTGAAGACGGGTGAACGTGTGCTCGGGAGCGCGGTGCTTAAAGATGGCGACAGGAAGTTTGAGCTGAAGTTTTCGCTGCCGGACGATTTGGTGAGGAAAGACCGGGTGGATTTGAAGATTGAGACCAGCCGGACGTTTCAGCCGGCCAGCGATGCGCGTCCGCTGGGGCTGATTTTTGGCACGTTTGCGGTCAGGTGAAAGGGGGGCAGCCCAGGAGGGCCGCCCTACAATGGAGTGTATGAATTATTTTGAGCAGCGACACGGTGAGTATCTGGAGGGGCTGAAGACCTTTCTGCGCATACCGAGTATCAGCACGCTGTCGGAGAACAAGCCGGACATTCGGCGGGCGGCTGACTTCGTGCGCGGGGAACTGGAACGAGCGGGGCTCGAACACGCCGAGTTGATCGAGGGAGAAGGCAATCCGCTGGTATATGCGGAGTGGACTGGCGCTCCCGGCAAGCCGACGCTGCTGCTATACGGGCATTATGATGTGCAGCCGCCCGATCCGCTGGAGGAATGGAAGACTCCGCCGTTCGAGCCGGATATTCGCGACGGAAACATCTATGCGCGCGGGTCGGCGGACGACAAGGGACAGACCTATATCCTGATCAAGGCCGTTGAAGGCCTTCTGAAACAGCACGGCAAGCTGCCGGTGAATGTGAAGTTCCTGGTGGAGGGCGAAGAAGAAGTCGGCGGCGAACACATCGAAAGCTATGTGGACAGCCGGCCGGCGCGGTTGAAATCGGATGCCGCGATCATTTGCGACACCGAGATGTTCGCTCCGGACCTGCCGACCATTTGTGTGGGACTGCGCGGCATTGTATATGGCGAGTTGTGGGTGGAGGCCGCGCGCCAGGACATGCATTCGGGCGTGTACGGCGGCGCGGCGCCCAATCCCTTGCAGGCGATGGCGGAGATCATCTGCGCGCTGAAGGGTCGCGACGGACGGATCCTGATCCCTGGTTTTTACGATCGCGTGAAGCCGCCCACGCCGGCCGAACGCGCGGCCTGGGAACGCCTGCCGTTCAACGAACAGGAATATCGCGACAAGGAAATGGGTGTGAAGGAACTGGTGGGAGAACCGGGAGTGCCGTTGTTTGAGCGGCTGTGGGCGCGCCCCACAGTGGAGGTGCATGGGATTCGTGGCGGGTTCACTGGTGAAGGCGCGAAGACTGTGATTCCGGCCCGGGCGGTGGCGAAGATCAGTACGCGGCTGGTCCCGGATCAGCGGCCGGACGAAGCCGCGGAGCAGATTCGGAAAGCTGTGGCTGCAGCGTGTCCGAAGGGTGTTACGGCTGAGTTCAAAGCGATCCATTCGGCGCCGCCCTCGGTGGTGGACCCCGAGAATCCTTTTGTGCGGGATGCGGCCGAGGCGATGAAGCAAGTCTTCGGACGCGATACGGTGTACATCCGGTCAGGCGGGTCGATCCCGATTGTGGCGGCGTTCGACCGGGCACTCGGGATTCCCAGCGTGATGATGGGATTTGGACTGCCGGACGATAATCTGCACGCTCCGAACGAGAAGCTGAACCTGGGGAATTTTTTCCGGGGGATCGAAGCGGTAGCGCGGTACCTGGAGTTATTGGGGGGCCGCGTCTAGCAGGGGGATGCTGGTTCTAGAAGCCGGATGTACACTCGCCGCTATCGTCCTGGCGATGCTGGTTCCACAATTGGGCGCGCGCTGGTTCTGCCGAAGTTTCCGAATGTCGTGCTGGACGGTTACCACTCCTCTGCTTGCGCGCGATCGAATCCTTCGCACTCTGGAGCGGCAGGCGGGGAACCACCCGGTTATCGTGCATTATCGTGACGATCATTCGGCGGATGTCGAGTGGGTCTACAACGCCGCTGATATCGACCGGTCAAAAGTTGTCTGGGCGCAGGACATGGGTTTTGCGAAGAACGGCGAACTCGCTGAATATTTCAAAGGATGGAAGATTTGGACGGTGGATGCCGATGCTGAGGAGCCGCCTCTGATGAGTGAAGAGCCGGCCGGGGGGCCGACTGCGGACCAGGGGGTCCGCCCTACAAAAGGAGTTTGACGATGCCGTGGAGGGGGATGCGGGCCCATTCGGGGCGATCCACGATGTCGTGAGTTACTTCGTCTATGGTTTCTTCCAGGAGGAACGTGTCCAGGAGCAAGCGAAGGTCGTCCTCGGGGGCGGGCAAGAACAGGCCCTGGTCGGCAACATCCAAGTAGCCTTTCAGAAAGCGCGCGCTGATCCAGGCGTGCCAGTGGCCGGCCCAGGCTTCAATGGACCCGGTGGCCTCGGGGCGCGGCATCACTCCGGCTACACGTCCGAATAATACGGCGTAAGCGGCGTAGCGGAACGAGCTGAGCATGCTGGCTACGTCCTGCAGCGGCGAGCGCTTGATGCGTCGCTCACTTAAGGGGCGCGAAAGCTCGCCTTCGAAATCGATGAATACGAAATCCTTGCCGGTATGCAGAATGCGGTTCAGGTGCAAGTCCCCGTGGCAGCGGATGCGTAGCGCGGAGAGCCGCCGGTCGCGCAACGGGCGAAGGTGATCGCGTAGTTCGTCTTTCAGTCCCAGCACGCGGCTGGCTTCCACTTGCACATCGCGGGGAAGGGAAGGCAGGCGCTGGCGCAGCAGTTCGAGCATGCGTGTCGCGAGGCCGGTGATGCGATGGAACAGGCCCAGGCGATAGTGATCGGTAAAGGGCTCAGGGACGAACTCGGGCAGTCCGGCGCCGCTTTCGAGCGCCAGGTGCAGCTCGGCGGTACGTTGCCCCAGCAGGCGTGCCGATTCGGAATATTCGCCGATCAGCTCTTGCATCGCGGACGGAATCGCTTCCCGCCGCAGATCCAGAGGATGCCTGACTGGTCCGGCCAGCGCTTTCAGCGGATCTCCACCAGCCAGCGCGGTTTCGAAATATCTTCCGAGAGAATCCAGCGTGTACTGCCACGCGGTACCCTGGTTGCGGACAAATCCTTGCATCACGCCGATGCTCAGCGCTTCGCTCGCGGCCGGGCGGTATTCCAGGGTACCCGCCAGCCGGGGCGCGTGCGGGAATTTGGCGCGCGTGAGAAAGTCGAGCATCTCAACTTCGGGATTGATTCCGGGCTCGACGCGCCGCAACAGCTTCAAGACGAAACGCTCGCCGAACATGATGGAGCTGTGGCTTTGATCGGCTCGCAGCACCGAAGGATCCAGCTTAGGCCGGTCCGGACCCCAGATGTCCCGGAAAGCGCGCGTGTGGGCGGCCGCCAGTTCGCCGCCTGGGGAGCGAAAACGGCGCCGCTTGGCCATCGCATTGAGGAGCGCATCGCAAAACGCTTTGTCCCAAAGCGCGCCGTACAGCACGCCCTCTTCGCCGTCGGGCTTCCGCAGGCGAACCATCAATGAATCGCTCAGCTTTTCCCGGACTTGCTGGATGGCGGCTCCGGTGGCTACCGCCGCGGTGAGCACGTAAATTTCCGGATCGCCGCCACCGTAGTCAATCTGGACCAGGAGAATGAACGAATCCGTCTCCGGAATCGGCACGACATCCAGAACGCTGACATCTCGCAGCGGCCTGTCCTTGCCCAAGAACCAGCGCCGGGTATTGAGGAATGAAGGCATCAAGCGGGTCAGCGCCGTCATAGTGCGGCCTTCGAAAATCTTGTCCCAGCTCTCGATATCCACTACGGCCGCGTACTCCGGGCCCGACACCGGCGCCGGTTCGGGCTGCGCCGGCTTAGTTTCCAGCGAGAACCAGTAAAAATCGTGCGCTCCAAGGGTGATCACATAAGGCTGATCGCCGACGGGAGGAAATTCCGCGCGCCCAAACATTTCCATCAGGTGGTATCCCTTGAACTCTGAGAGGTCGAGGGCGGCGAACTGCGGGAAGCGCGACAGGTTGGCTACCACCAGGATATTTTCACCCTCATACCGCCGGTAAAACGCCAGCACGCGGCGATTGTCGGGATAGAGAAACTCGACGGTGCCGCGCCCAAACGCCTGCGACCGTTTGCGCTGTTCTATCAAGTGCTTCATCCACCAGAGCAGAGAGCTGGAATTCTTCTGCTGCGACTCCACGTTGATGGATTCGTAGTGATACTCGGGATCTATGGTGATGGGGAGATACAGCTTTTGGGGATTGGCGCGCGAGAAGCCGCCGTTGCGGTCCGCGCTCCATTGCATCGGGGTGCGCACGCCGTTGCGGTCACCGAGGTAAACATTGTCGCCCATGCCGATCTCGTCGCCATAATAAATCACCGGCGTTCCCAGCAGCGAAAACAGCAGCGCATTCATCAGCTCGATCTTGCGGCGGTCATTCCCCAGGAGCGGCGCCAGACGCCGGCGAATGCCGAGATTGATGCGCGTCTGGCGATCCTGCGCGTAAACGCGATACATATAGTCGCGCTCTTCGTCGGTGACCATCTCGAGCGTAAGCTCGTCGTGATTGCGCAAGAAACTGGCCCACTGGCAGGACGCTGGGATGGCCGGCGTCTGGTCCAGGATCTCATTTATGGGATAGCGATCCTCCATGCGGATGGACATGAAGAGACGTGGCATCAAGGGGAAATGGAACGCCATATGGCATTCGTCCCCGGCGCCGAAATACGCGATGGCGTCCTCCGGCCACTGATTGGCTTCGGCCAAGAGCAAACGGCCGGGGTACTTCGCATCCACGTGGGCGCGCATCTCCCTCAAGAAGGCGTGAGTTTCGGGCAGGTTTTCACAATTGGTGTCCTCACGCTCAAACAGGTAGGGAATGGCGTCCAGCCGGAAGCCGTCGACGCCCATGTCGAGCCAGAAGTCCACCACTTCGAGGATGGCCTTGCGCACGTGGGGGCTGTCAAAATTCAGATCGGGCTGGTGAGAGTAGAAGCGGTGCCAGTACCACGCTTTGGCGACCGGGTCCCAGGTCCAGTTCGAGGTTTCGAAATCCTTGAAGATAATTCGCGCCTGCTGATAGTGCTGGTCAGTATCGCGCCAGACGTAGAAGTCACGCCAGGGCGTTCCGGGGGCCGCGCGGCGGGATCTTTGAAACCAAGGATGCTGGTCCGAAGTGTGATTGACCACGACCTCGGTGATGACTCGGAGACCGCGGCGATGCGCTTCGCGAAGGAACACCTGAAAGTCACGCAAAGTTCCGTAGGCGGGATGCACATCGGTGTAGTCGGAAATATCGTAACCGTCGTCGCGCCAGGGGGAAGGGAAGAAGGGGAGCAGCCAGATGGCCGTGACGCCCAAGTCCTGCAAGTAATCGAGCTTCTGGGTCAGTCCGGGGAAGTCGCCGGCGCCGTCTTCCTCGCTGTCATAGAAGGCTCGGACGTGAACTTCATAGATGACGGCGTCCTTGTACCAAAGAGGATCGTTGTCGAGAAGGGAGTTCGGGTCGCGTGGCAACTCACCTCAGCATAAAGCACGCTCGCTGCCGAATGCCGCGCCATGGATCCAATGGGTCCGCCAAGTCAGAGCGCTACGCTCATGCATTCACTGAAAAAATTACCGATCGCCTTGTTGTTATCTCAGCTACCTAATAAGCCAACACGTTTTGAATCAGCAGAATAAGATTCCAAGCTGTTTGGCGAATCATGGCCCGAAGATTGCTAAAAGTTAACGGTAACGGAAAATCTGCGGCCAGAAGTCGAAAAGGAACCGAATGCGTTTTAGCTTCCGCTTGATGTTGTCGCTGTTCATCGCCATCACTTTGGTTTCGCTGGTCTTTGCCGTGTATCAGGTGCAGGCGGAGAATCGCAACCGCAGAAACGAACTCGAGCGGCGAGCGCAAATCCTGGCGGAGAGTCTGCAGGAGACGGTAGAACCGCTGCTACTCAAAGGGGCGCAGGAGGATCTGCAGCGAATCGTGGAGCGGTTTGGGAATCGGGAGCGCCTGGCGGGAGTCGCGATTTATGACGACCAGCGGCGTCCGGTCCTGATGACCGCGAGTCTCACTCCGCGTTCATCGGATGTGGCGCCGGTAGTGGACAAGGCGATGTCGCAGGGCCGGGGCGCGGGAACCTTCTTCAATTCGGATCTGTTCCACATGCACGTTTATGCCGTGCCGCTGCGGCGCGGCTCGCAAACGGTGGGAGCGCTGGCCGTTTTTCACGATGCTTCGTACATTGAAGCGCAAGATACGGAGATCTGGCGCAACACATTCTTCCACATGCTGGTTCAGATGCTGGTGGTGGGCGCCATCACGCTGCTGATTGTGCGCTGGAGCATGGTGCGCCCTATCGCGAGGATGACGCAGTGGCTAAACGATATGCGCGCCGGAAAGCCGAGTCCGGAAATGCCCGCGGAGGACGTGTTCACGCCGCTGACGCGCGAGATAACCCATTTGGCCACCAGCCTGAGAATGGCGCGCGCCTCGGCCGAAGAAGAGGCCCGGCTGAGGGAAGCTTCCGACTCGCTGTGGACCGCCGAACGGCTTAGAGTCTACCTGGAAGGCGCGCTGCGCGACAGCCGCTTGTTTGTGGTTTCAAACCGCGAGCCTTACGAACATGTGTATCGCGGGAGCAACATCGAAACCCGGGTGCCGGCCAGTGGACTGGTTACCGCGATGGAGCCGATTCTGCGCGCTTGCGATGGGATGTGGGTAGCGCAAGGGGCGGGCGATGCGGATCGCGCCACGGTGGATGAGCATGACCGCCTGCGGGTGCCCCCGGAACAGCCGCAGTACACGCTGCGGAGGGTCTGGCTGACGCGGGAAGAAGAAGAAGGCTACTACTACGGGTTCGCCAATGAAGGCTTGTGGCCGCTCTGCCACATCGCGCACACGCGTCCCATTTTCCGCGTGGAGGATTGGGAGCACTATAAGGCGGCGAACCAGAAGTTCGCGGATGCGGTACTGGAAGAAATGGCCACCACGGAGCGGCCTATTGTCCTGGCGCAGGACTATCACTTTGCGCTGCTGCCTCGCCTGATCAAGGAAAAGCGGCCGGATGCGCGGGTTGCCATCTTCTGGCATATTCCGTGGCCAAATCCGGAAGCGTTTGCGATTTGCCCGTGGCGGCGCGAGCTGCTGGAAGGGCTGCTGGGCGCGGATCTGATCGGGTTTCATACTCAATTGCACTGCAACAATTTTCTGCAAACGGTGGACCGCACAGTGGAATCGCGAATCGAGTGGGAACGGCCCGCGATCATCCGGGGCCGCCACTCCACCTCCGTGCGCCCATTTCCCATCAGCGTGGAATTCAACGACGCTCCCGCGAAACCGGTTGCCGGCGACAGCGTTTTCCTGGAACGCGTAGCGCTACTCAAGAAGCTGGGAGTGGAAGCGGACATTCTGGGAATGGGCGTGGATCGCCTGGACTATACCAAGGGCATTCCGGAGCGCTTCCGCGGCATTGAGCGCTTCCTCGAAAAGCATCCGTCGTACTGCGGCCGTTTTACTTTTGTGCAAATCGGCGCGCCAACCCGAACACACATCAAGCGCTACAAGGACTTGATTACGGAAGTGGAGGCGGAGGCTGAGCGCATCAACTGGCGCTTCCACACAAGCAAATGGAAGCCCATCGTATTCCTGCAGCGGCACCACAGCCACGAGGAGATAGACGTGTACTATCGCGTCGCCGATTTCTGCATGGTGACATCCTTGCATGACGGCATGAATCTGGTGGCCAAGGAATTCGTGGCGAGCCGCGACGACGAGGGCGGCGCGCTGATCCTCAGTGGTTTCACCGGCGCCTCGCAGGAGCTGCTGGACGCTCTGATAATCAACCCATATGACACCGAGCAGATGGCCGAAGCCATTCGGTTTGCGCTCGAGATGGATCCGCGCGAACGCAGGCAAAGAATGCATAACATGCGGCATGTGGTGAAGGGAAACAACATTTACCGCTGGGCCGCCAATCTCACCGGCGCGGTCTCGGAAATCCGGATTGAATCGTTTGAGAAGGTCAAGCCGGTGGTTCTGGCGGAGCGAGTAGCGGTTGGAAAGTGACGCAGGCACTATTAGAAACGCTTTCGGAGCTCGCGCCGCGGATCGCCGCGGCCGGGCACCTGTTTCTGTTTCTGGACTTTGATGGCACGCTGGCGCCCATCGTCGAGGATCCGGACCAGGCGCGAATGCCCGCCGCTACGCGGGAAATTCTGCGAACGCTCGCAGCCAGAGAGAGTGTCTCGGTGGGAATCATCAGCGGGCGGGCGCTGAGTGACGTGCGGGAGCGCGCCGGTCTGAAGGACATTATTTACGCAGGCAATCACGGACTGGAAATCAGCGGAGCAGGACTGCAACGGATCGATTCCACGGCGATGTCGCAGGTGGAACCGCTGCGAAACCTGGCACAGGATCTGCGAGACCGCCTCAGCCACATCCCCGGAATCCTGGTGGAAAACAAAGTCCTCACCGCCAGCGTTCACTTTCGAAAAGCGCCCGCCGCGTCCATCGATGAGATTCGACAGACGGTGAAGGCGGCCGCGAGCTCGGCCGGCAATCTGTTTTGCATAACACCCGGTATTGAGGTGTTCGAACTCAAGCCGCGAGTGAACTGGAACAAAGGCAGTGCGGTTCGCTGGATTGAAGAACGGCTGGATAAGGGTCCGTCGCTCACCGTGTTTCTGGGCGACGATATGACCGATGAAGACGCCTTCGCCGCGCTGCCGGACGGGATCACGGTTCGCGTGGGGCCCCACGGCCGCACGTCCGCGCGATATCACCTGGAATCGCAAGAAGCCGTCCCCGAGATGCTGCTTTGGCTGGCGAACGCTACAGCGTTCTCTTTAGAAACGAGCAAATGTGGTACCCGTCGATGAACTTGAACGGCGTCTCACCCATGGTGTAGTGGCCGCACGGAAGCACCACCACCCGCATATCCACGCCGCGCCGGCGCATCCGCTCCACCACATCACGCGAGAACTGCGGCGGGAACGTGGTGTCGTATTTGGTGTAGATGAACAGTGACTTGTTGGTTCTGCTGGCGAACTTCTCGATGTAATTGATCGGGCTGATGGCCATCCACAGCTCGCGCAGCCGGTCCAGATCGACATGCGTTTCCACCCCCTGGCGTATGTGCTGCGTGGACAAACCTTCCCACACCACGTCGCCGACATAAGTGGAACAGTGATTGAATACGTTCACCGCGATCCGCGGATCATGCGCGCTCACAAGGCACGCATAGCACGATCCTAAACTGGTCCCGACGATCCCGAGCCGGGGATAACCCTGCTGCTGCAGCCAATCAAGGCACGCGCGCGTGTCGATCACTGCTTGCCGGGTGGCATCCAGCGTCCGCCCGATGTTTGACGATACCGCGTAATCGGCGCGTTCGAGTTCGGGAGGCATGCGGAAATCGTGATAAGGCAGGCTCAGGCGCAACGCCGAAATTCCTAGCGCGGCCAATCCTTTCGCCAGACCGTTATGCGCTCCGCCGGGCGCATTCCAGTGGGGCAGGATTACAACCGCCTTGCCGGTCGGTTTCTTGGCTGGGAACCACTGCCCGTGCACTACGTTGTTTTCGGGATACGGCGTATCCACTGGCGATGTGAATCGCAGGACGCCATTGTCGAGCCGGAAGTCCGTGGGAGGGGAATAGGCGAAAAACGCATCGCTATCGCTCAGAATCCGCCGGTTCAGCTCGAGCAAATATTCTTCGGGGCCGTGGCCGTTGCGTGCAAAGTGCACCGGCGCCGGCCAGCGCGAGGTCCACTCGAGCCCCCACTCGAACGGCCGCACCACACGGTTGGTGGACCGGAAGGCGAGCCGGGTCTCCCAGGCATCCATGAAACGGGCATAGGGGTTCATGTTTGAACTGTCTATCAGGATAGCGCGTAGTTGATCAGTCGAGATCGAGCGCTGCCTTCAGTCCCTCTTCCACGACTTGGAGGAATTCAGGTGGCAGTGAGCCGACCTTCTTGGTGAGTTTCGCGCGGTCCCCCTTCATTTCGGATCCTTTCCGGTTTTCATGAGGTGCTCGATTCCAGCCGACTCCAAGACCTGGTCGAGATCCAGATTTGTACCCGCCATTTCCCTCGCATAGGTGGTGATCGCCTGGTGTATTCGTTCGGCCTCCGCCCTCAGGAGGCTGCAGGTCTGTTCGGGCAAAGGGTGGTGAAAGTTCTTCACGGCGGGGCTACTGGCATTTAGTGTGCCATGAAATGATGGCATAGCGATGGCGTCAGTTACGATGTCCCCGCTTTCGGATTTGACAGGGCATGGCCCTGTGTTACACTGCGATTTCATGCTTCGTCACGCCCATCGCCATCATCGCCATCGCGCGGCGGACTGCTGACGGTTTTCAAGGAATCAAAAGGAAAACGTGGCCCGCCGAGGTTCGGCGGGCTTTTTGTTTGGTACAGGACAACATTATGGATCTCGATTTCAGCAAACTCGACGGGCTGCTCCCCGCCGTCATCCAGGATCACGCCACTGGCCGCGTTCTAATGGTCGGCTTCATGAACGACGAAGCGTTCCGGCGCACCGTTGAATCGGGTTTCGCCACCTTCTACAGCCGGTCACGCAACACGCTGTGGCTGAAGGGCGAAAGCTCCGGTCATCGACTGGTGGTCAAGAGCATCGCCACGGATTGCGACAATGACACCGTGCTGATTCAGGTGGAAGCGCAGGGTCCCGGTGTGTGCCACGAAGGCTACCAGAGCTGTTTCTTTCGCAAGCTCGAGAATGGCGAATGGGTGGAATCGGAAAAGCGCACTTACGATCCCGCCGCGGTTTACGGAGGGAAGGGATGAAGCTGAAACTCGGCATCCCGAAAGGCAGCCTGGAGAACGCCACCATCGATCTGTTCCGCCGCGCCGGGTTCAACATTTCCACCAGCAGCCGCTCTTATTTTCCTTCCATCGACGATCCCGAGGTCGAGTGCATGCTGATCCGGGCCCAGGAAATGGCCCGCTACGTCGAGGACGGCGTGCTGGATGCGGGACTCACCGGGCGCGACTGGGTTCAGGAGAGCGAAGCGCAAGTGCAGACGGTGGCCGATCTGATCTACGCCAAGCAGAGCTTCGGGAAAGTTCGCTGGGTGCTGGCCGTTCCGGACGATTCTCCGTTCCACTCGGTAAAGGATCTGCAAGGCAAGATCATTGCTACGGAGTTGGTGGCAGCCACGCGGCGTTACCTCGAAACCAACGGCGTTAAGGCCAAGGTTGAATTCAGCTGGGGCGCGACGGAAGTGAAGCCGCCCGTGTTGGCCGATGCCATCGTCGAGGTAACCGAGACTGGATCGTCATTGCGCGCTAACAAGCTGCGCATTATTGAAACCGTGATGGAATCGAACACGCAATTGATCGCCAATACCACCTCCTGGGCGGACGCCTGGAAACGGCGCAAGCTGGAAGACATCCGCATGTTGCTGGAGGGCGCCATCAACGCGCTGGGCAAAGTGGGACTGATGATGAACGTGGAGCGCGCACATCTAGCCGTGGTTCTCGGACTGCTGCCGGCGCTCAGGCGCCCTACCATCTCGAATCTAAGCGATGAAGAGTGGGTGGCGGTGCACACGATTCTCGACGAGATCACCGTGCGTACGCTCATCCCGCGTTTGAAGGAAGCAGGAGCGCAGGGGATTGTCGAGTATCCGCTGAACAAGATCGTGATGTAACCATGCTGAGAATTATTCCGCTCCCGGACGCCCAGGAATTGATCACCAGAAAGGCCGTGCGCCTGGCGGAAGCCGAGGGAGTGGTGGCGCCGATTCTGGACGAGGTCCGCCGCCGGGGCGATGAGGCGCTGTTCGAGTATGCCCGGCGTTTCGACGGCTTTACCGGAACCGATGTGCGCGTGACGGCCACCGAGATGGAGGCCGCGGCAGGCCAAGTCTCGACGGAGTTTCGCGCCGCGCTTGAAACCGCGGCCGCCAACATTGCCGAATATGCGCAGCTGCAGATGCCGAAGGAGACATCGTTCACTTTTGCCGATGGACGGCGTTTAGGCCAGTTAGTGCGACCGCTGGAATCGATGGGCGCGTACATTCCCGCCGGCCGGTATCCGCTTCCTTCCACAGTGCTGATGACTGTGATTCCGGCGCAAGTGGCGGGCGTCAAGACTATCTGTGTCGCGTCGCCGCATCCCAGCCCGGAGATTCTCGCCGCGGCCCAATTGTTGAAGGTTCCGCACGTGTTCCGGATGGGCGGAGCTCAGGCGATCGCGGCGCTGGCATTCGGCACCGTAAGCGTACCGAAGGTGGACCGCATTGTGGGTCCCGGCAACATTTACGTTTCCGCCGCGAAGAAGCTGCTGGCCGGGGAAGTGGGGATTGACTTCGTGGCGGGGCCCACCGAGATCGTGATCATCGCAGCCGACGGCGACCCGCGACACCTTGCAGCCGACATGCTGGCCCAGGCCGAGCACGATGTGGACGCGTCGGCAATCCTGTTGACCACGTCCCGCGCGCTGGCCGATAAGGTGGCCGCCGAAGTCGCGCGCCAGCTGGAAACGCTGTCCACGGCTTCGGTGGCGTGCGAATCTATTCGCAAGAACAGCGCCGTCATTATCGTGGAGACGCTGGAACAGGCGGCGGACGCAACCAACCGGCTCGCTCCCGAACATCTGGCGCTATACGATGCCGCGTTGCTGCCGTTGATCCAGCACGCCGGCAGCGTTTTCCTGGGACCCAGCAGCCCCGAAGCGGCGGGCGATTACGCCTCGGGTCCGAATCACGTTCTGCCCACATCCGGGGCGGCTCGAATTCGCGGCGGATTGTCCACTGCCGATTTCGTAAAGGTGATCTCGGTTCAGGAACTCACGCCCGCCGCGCTCCGTTCCATCGCGCCGGCAGTCACCACGCTGGCGCGCGCGGAGGGCCTGGAAGCGCACGCCCGCTCCGTGGAGGTTCGCCTTGCCGAGTGACAAGAAACTCGAACTTCCGCCCGGCGTACTGCAGCCGCGCGAGGCCGTACTCCGCATGGCGCCGTATTCGCCGCCGACCGGAGGCCGCGCCGGAAAGCTGAGGCTGGATTTCAACGAGAATACCGTCGGCGCATCGCCCGGCGTGATCGACTTCTTGCGCGAGCACATCACGAGTGCGGGACTCTCGGTGTATCCCGAGTACACCGAAGCCAAACGGGAACTGGCCGCCTTTTTCGCCGTCGAGCCGGACGACTTCATCCTCACCAACGGTACCGATGAAGCGATTCAAGTACTGGTGAATACGTATGTCGACGACCGCGACGAAGTCATCTTGCTGCACCCGTCGTATGCGATGTACCGGTTTTACGCCGAGCTGGCGGGAGCGGCCGTGCGCGAAGTTCCTTATCGCGCGGAGAAGCTCGCGTTTCCACTCGAAGAATTGCTCGATGCGATTACGCCGTCGACGCGCGCAGTCCTGATTGCGAATCCTAATAATCCCACCGGCACCGGAACCACGCGCTTCGGCATCGAACGGATCCTCGAAAAGGCGGACAATGCCGCGGTCCTCATTGACGAAGCTTATTACGAGTTCTCAGGTGTCACCACGCTCGGCTTGATTGACGACTACCCGAATCTTTTTGTCAGCCGCACATTTTCGAAGGTCTACGGGATGGCCGCCATGCGCGTGGGCTGTCTGTTTTCGCAAAGCGGCAACGTCGAATTTCTGCACAAAGCCCAGTCGCCGTACAGCGTGAATGCTCTCGCCGCGCTCGCCGCCCGCGCCGCGGTTCGCGACCGGGCGTATGTGCAGAAATACGTCACCGAGATTCTGGCCGCGCGCGAGATGCTGTATGTCGGCCTTGAAAAGCTGAACATTCCTTACTACGAAAGCAACGCGAACTTTGTATTGCTCACCGCCGGTCCCCGCTCGATTCCGATTCGCGATGAGCTGCGCGCCCGCGGCGTTCTGGTTCGCGACCGAAGCTACGAGATTCCCGGGTGCGTCCGTGTCACTGTCGGCACGCGCGAACAGATCCGGCGCTTTCTCGATGAACTGGAGCGAATCTGGTGAGCGGCGATCAATTGCTGGTCTTCGATATGGATGGCGTCCTGGTGGACGTTTCGGAATCGTATCGCGAAACCATTGTCCGTACGGTGGAATTCTTTACGCGCCAGACCATTACGCGCGAGCTGATTCAGGATTACAAGAACCAGGGCGGCTACAACAATGACTGGCTGCTTTCTCAGAAAATCTGCGCCGATCTCGGAGTGGAAGCAGATTACGAAACGGTTGTGGAGCGCTTCAACGACTTTTTTTTGAACCAGGGTCTGATTCACCGCGAGCGCTGGCTCCCGCAGCCCGGTTTGCTGGAGGCGCTGGCTGAACGCTTCGAGCTGGCCATCTTCACGGGCCGCAGCACCTTTGAAGCCGAGATCACGCTGCGGCGTGAAGGCTGGCTTGGAAAATTCGTCCTGGTGTCATCCGACGACGTCGCTCATGAAAAGCCCGCGCCCGATGGATTGTTGAAGCTGTCGGCGATGCGGCCCGGCAAACGGCTTCTGTACGTCGGCGATACGGTGGACGATGCCCGCGCCGCGAGCGCCGCGAATGTCCCGTTTATCGGAATTGCGGCCCCGGGCAGCCCGCGTAGCGGCGAGCTGGCGGGCCTGCTGGCCGCTGAGGGAGCCATCCGAGTCTTGGGGAATATCAATGAGATCCGCTAGCATCCAGCGCAACACGAAGGAGACCCAAATCTCCGCCTCGCTGCGAATCGATGGACGAGGCCGGTACGAAATCTCCACCGGTGTTCGTTTCCTGGACCATATGCTGGAGTTGTTCGCCAAACATGGCGGCTTCGACTTGAAACTTTCGGCTGCGGGCGACCTCGATGTCGACCAGCACCACACCGTGGAAGATACCGGCATCGTACTTGGACAGCTAGTGGCGAAGGCGCTGGGCGACCGCAAAGGGATCAATCGCGCGGGTTATTTCGTATTGCCGATGGATGAAACCCTGGCGGTGGTCGCGCTGGATCTGGGCGGCCGGCCGGCGTTGGTGTACCAGGACAGAGTGAAGGTGCGATTGGTCGGGGATCTTCAGGTGGAACTGGTGCAGGATTTCTTCGAGGGGTTTGTAAACCACGCCGGCGCGAATCTGCACGCCAAGGTTTTGTACGGCCGGTCAAGCCACCACAAGATAGAAGCAATCTTCAAGTGTTTCGCCCGGGCGCTGCGGTATGCGTGCTCGAAGGATAAGCGGCTGCGGAACCAACTGCCATCGACAAAGGGGCTGCTGTGATTGTGGGGCGGACCCCCTGGTCCGCGCTGTTCGGTTCTAGAGGCAAGCCGGCCGGGGGGCCGGCTGCCCAGGGGGCCCGCCCCGCATGATCTCCATCCTGGATTACGGGGCGGGCAATCTTCAGAGCGTGCGGAATACGCTGGATGCACTTGACGCCGGCTACGAGCTCGTACGCGACCCCGCCTCGCTCTCTCGCGCCACGAAAATAATCTTCCCCGGAGTCGGTCACTTTGGGCAGATGATTCGCGCTCTTGACGCTATGCAAATCCGATCCACGCTGCTGGAGCGCATCGCGTCCGGCATTCCGTTCTTCGGCATCTGTCTCGGCATGCAGGCGCTGTTCGAATCCAGCGAAGAAGCGCCTGAGCTCTCCGGCCTTGGCCTCTTTCCGGGCGCGGTCCGGCGCTTCCCGGCCGATGCCAGGGTCCCCCACATGGGCTGGAACGAGCTGACCACCACGACACCATCGCGACTCCTTAGCGACGCGGGCGCCCATCCTTACGTCTACTTCGCACATAGTTATTACGCGCCCGTCACCGCCGCCACCGCCGCAACCTGCACCTACACTACGCCCTACACCGCGGTGCTCGAATCCGGCAACATCCACGGCGTGCAGTTCCATCCCGAGAAGTCCGGACCCATCGGGCTCCGCATCGTGCGCAACTTTGTCGAGCTGTAGATGCTGGCGAAACGCATCATTCCCTGTCTCGATGTCACCGGCGGCCGCGTGGTGAAAGGCGTTCAGTTCGTCAATCTGCGCGATGCGGGCGACCCGGTGGAGCTTGCCGCACGCTACAACGAACAAGGCGCCGATGAGCTGGTGTTTCTCGATATCACGGCTTCGAGCGATGCACGCGATATTCTGGCCGATCTGGTGGCGCGAACCGCGCGCGAGGTTTTCATCCCGCTCACGGTGGGCGGCGGCATTCGGTCCGTAGCGGATGCGCGCCGTATCCTGC
>JALYHQ010000127.1 GCA_030776455.1 Acidobacteriota bacterium
ATTCTGGCGTCCATCGGGAAGTACGAGGGGCGTCCGGCGCGGATGACCAAAGCGGAGCTGGAGCGGGCGACGGCGTTGTATTTCGCCAAGAGTTGATGGCCCGGTGGCAGGCTGAAAGCCTGCCCCACCTTAGCACTAAGACAGAAGCAGAAGCAGGAAACAATGCAGAGTGCGGAAGCTAAGGCAGAAGGTAAGATCAGAAACTGGATTACTTCACGCAGACATACGTGGTCGCGGGGTGGAAACACAGGACTAGTTCACGGAAGGGGCGGAAAGCCCGGCCCAGGGAGATGATGGCTCGCTTGGGGAGGCTGCGGGGGGCCGTGGTGTCGATCAAATCGAAGACGTCGTGACATTCGCGGAAGCCGGCACGCTTGAAGGCGCGGCGCAGACCGGGGTGAGTGAACTGGTTGAAGTCGATTCCGAGCTTCATGATGTCGGGGCCCTGGGCACGCTGGCGGAGGCGGTAGCGCCATTGATTCGGCAGCCAGCCGTATAGCGGGAATTTCCACTCGCCCGAGACGAAACTGAACTTGCTGGTGGATTCGAAAAAAAGCACGCCGCCAGGCTTCAATGCCCGGTAAACTTTTTCCAGCGCAGGCTTCCAGTATTCGATGTGCTCGAAGACGTTGGAGCAGAAGATGACGTCGTAGCGCGCTTCACCGATGTCACTGGTTTCAATATTGGCGATTTCGAGATCGGGTTCGGCGCCCAAGGCGCGGCCCCAACTACGGGCATACTCCACCAGTTGCGGGCTGATCTCAAGACCGCGGCAGTTGAGGCCCTTCATCTTGCACAGAATGGGAACGGAGCCGCAGCCGATGCCGATTTCAAGGATCTCCATGCCGGGCTCGATGGTCCTGAATTTGCCGGCATACTTCATCAAGCGGTTGAATTCGGGGATCTTTTCCTCGAGGGTCTCCGAGCGATGGCTCTCGATGTAGCGGGTTACGTCGGAGAGCTCCTCGTTATGAACTTCCATGGCCTCAGAATACCGGATTGGATTGGCGCAGCGTCTCGGCGGAAGGGCTGACCCGGCCGTATTCATCGCGCTCGCGGCGGAGCCACGCTTCCAGCACGAACAGGTACCAGAGCTGAACCGGAGCCCACTCTTTTTTCGCCGAAGCCGACAGCAATCGGCGGACTGCATCCGGACGGATCACAGCCTGTTCGGCGAGTATGGAATCGTCGAGAGCGGTTTCGAAGGCGCACCGCCAGCGGCCGGTGAGCCAGCGTTGCACGGGAATCCCGAAGCCGCGTTTAGGGCCGGCGGCCACGCGGGGGCCGATGCGGCGACGGGCCAGCTCGCGCAGTACGGCTTTGAGAGTGCCGCCGCGCAGGCGCAGATTGAAGGGAAGCGCGGCGGCGAAGTTCCACAGCTCCTGATCGAGGAACGGTGAGCGGGCTTCAAGCGCATAGTACATAGTTCCGCCGTCGACTTTAGTCATGTATTCGCCGGTAAAGCGCGTCTTGCGGTCATATTCGAGGAAACCGGAGAGCACTTCGCGGCCGGCCTGAGGCGACCAGGGGATGTCGCGCTGGGGAATGGAAATATCGGCCAGGCTTGCGCCCAGCAGACCGTGGCGGCGATATACCGGGAGACCGTCATGGGCCTGGGCGACTGCGCCGACGCCGCCGGCGGCGTAATCGGCCAAGTGGAGGGCGCGGCGAAGGGGACCCACTTGCGGTACGACGCCGCGCAAGTGCGGCCAGCCTTTCGCCAGCGGACCGGGGAGAGCGCGCGCGAGGCGCTGGGCGGTATAGAAGCTCTTGTGCTCGGGATAGCCGAGGAAGACATCGTCGCCGCCGTCGCCGGTAAGTAGCACGGTGGCCGACGGCTTGATTGCTTTCGATACGCGTAAAATACCGAGCGCCGAGGCGCAGGCGAACGGCTCGCCGAAAGCCGCTGCAAGTTCGTCGACACCAGGAATATCGGCATCCGCTTCGATCACCTGATGACGAATGCCGAGCATTTTCGCGGTGGCGCGGGCGTCTGCGGTTTCATCCCACGGGTCGCCGGGCGTGCCCACGGTGAACGCGGTGATTTCGCCGCCGAGTTTCGCAATGGCCCAGCAGACCAGGCTGGAATCGACGCCTCCGCTGAGGAGAGCGCCCACGGGGACGTCCGCTTCCAGGCGCATCTCGACGGCTTCGAGGAACAGGCGCTCGGTCTCTTCCACGGCTTCCTCGAAGGATGGAGCGTCGTTTTCCGAGACGGTGACGGGGGTCCAATACTGTCGCTGGCGGATCTCGCCTGCGCGCCATTCGAGGATGGTGGCGGGGGCGAGCTTGACCGCGTCTTCATAGATAGTGCCGGGATCGGGAATGTATCCGAACTCCAGATATTGGGCGACCGCCAGCGTATCGGTGCGATCGACGAAGCCGCCGTGGCGGAGGGCGCGCGGTGTCGAAGCGAAGGCGATTGAACCATCGCGAACGGTATAGACCAGCGGCTTGACTCCCAGGCGGTCGCGGATGAGGAAGAGCTTGCGTTGAGCGTGATCCCACAGCGCGATGGCGAACATGCCGCGGAGGCGCGCGACTAAAGCGTCGATGCCCCACTCGCGGTATCCGTGGATCAGCACTTCGGTGTCGCTGTTGCTGCGGAAACGGTAGCCGCATTTTTCCAGGACGGCGCGGATCTGGAGGAAATTGTAGATGGAACCGTTGAAGATAATGCCGATGGAGCCGTCGGGGGAGAGCATGGGCTGGTGGCCGGCTTCGCTGAGGTCGTAGATGGAGAGACGCCGATGGCCGAGGACGGCGCCGGGCCAGGATTCGAGGCCTTCGCCATCGGGACCGCGGCGAGCGAGCGAGGCCATCATGCGGCGCACGGGTTCTTCGGAGGCGGAGGGCCCGGCGAATCCGGCGATGCCGCACATTAGGCGGGGCCTCCAAGGGGCCGATGAGACATCGGCCCGCAGGTTACTAACCTGCCCCACATGGTGCGAAGAGTCACAGGCGGACTATTTTATTTGAGTTGTGGCCTTTGAGGGCGTTGCGGGTGTCGACGATCAGTTTGGAAGTGCGCAGAATCGCCGGGTAGTCAAAGCTGGCATGGTCGGTGATGATGACCGAGCAGTCGGCTTCGCTCGCGAGTGTGAGCGGGTCGCCGGCTGTGAGGTTGTGATCGTCCAGGCGAAGGCTTGGGACGTAGGGATCGCTATAAGTGATGCGCGCGCCGCGGCGCTCGAGCAACAGGATGATATCGAGGGCGGGCGACTCGCGCACATCGTCGATATTGCGTTTGTAGGCGACGCCGAGCACGTGGACATGCGAGCCTTTGAGCGGCTTGGCATGATCGTTCAGCGCGTTTTGAATTTTCTCGACCACGAACTCGGGCATGTGGCCGTTGATGTAGCCGGCCAGCTCAATGAAGCGCGCCTCGATGCCGGTCTGCTTGGTCTTCCACGACAAATAGAACGGGTCGATCGGTATGCAGTGTCCGCCTAGTCCGGGGCCGGGATAGAACGGCATGAAGCCAAAGGGCTTGGTGGCGGCGGCGTCGATCACCTCCCAGACGTTGATGCCCATGCGGTCACACATCAGCGCGAGCTCATTCACCAGGCCGATGTTGATCATGCGGAACGTATTCTCAAGCAGCTTGACCATTTCGGCGACGCTGGTGGAGCTCACCGGCACCACACTCTGCAGCGCCTGTCCATAAAAGAGCGCGCCCATTTCGGTGCACTTCGCGGTGATACCGCCCACTACCTTGGGGATGTTGGAGGTGTGGAAATTGGGATTGCCGGGGTCGACGCGCTCGGGCGAGAAGCACAGGAAGAAATCCTCGCCGGCTTTGAGCCCGGCCTTCTCGAGCATGGGGAGAACCAGCTCATCGGTGGTGCCGGGGTAGGTGGTGGATTCCAGGATCACCAGCTTGCCTGGGCCGAGATATCGGGCGATTTCCTGACAGGCCGACACGATGTAACTCATGTCCGGGTCCTTGGTCTTGCGCAGCGGCGTGGGGACCGCGATGTTGATGGTGTCGAGCCCGGCGATGACGCTGAAGTCGGTGGTGGCGCGCAGTTTGCCCGACTCAACCAGCGGGCGAAGAAGGTCTGAAGCGATGTCCTGAATGTAGGAATCGCCGCGGTTGAGGCTGGCGACTTTTTCGTCGTTGAGATCGATGCCGGTGACGCTGAAGCCGGCTTTTGCGAACTCAACCGCGAGCGGAAGTCCCACGTAACCGAGCCCGACGATGCCGACGCGAGCGGTACGCTGGGCGATTTTTTCCTCGAGAACTTCGGCGGCGGTGCGAGTTCCCAGTGTGGTCTGCATTGGTCTCTTATTACGAGTGTACAAGGTAGAGCCGGGCGTCGCGCGTGCCATACTTAAATATCGGCGAAATCAAGGATTTCCTGGGGAAAACGGATAGCACCATGCAAATTGCAGTACTGGGGCTGGGATATGTCGGGTGTGTCACCGCGACGTGCCTGGCGGAGCTGGGACACCGCGTAATCGGGGTGGATAAGGATGAACACAAGGTCCAAAACGTTCTGAACGGGCAGGCGCCGTTCTACGAGCCGGGGTTAGAGGAACTGGTTAAATCCAACGTCGCAGCGGGGCGGTTGAGCGCCACCACCGCCGCCGAGGAAGGCCTTGGCGACGCTGACGTAGCGCTGATCTGCGTGGGAACGCCTTCAGAGCGCAACGGAAACCTGGGGCTGGAACAGTTGCGGCGCGTAGTGGAGAGTCTCGCGGGGCTGGCCGCGGGGCGCACGAAGCCGCTGATTGTGGCTGTTCGCAGCACCGTTTTTCCGGGTACCTGCGAAGAGGTGGTGATGCCGGCCTTTGAGGGGAATGCGGCGGTGCGAGTGGTGTCCAATCCGGAGTTTCTGCGCGAGGGCGCGGCGATGAAGGATTTCATGGAGCCGTCGCTGGTAGTGGTGGGCGGTGAAGATCGGGATGCGGTGCGGCGCGTGGCAGATTTGTATGCTCCGCTGGGAGTAGACGCGTGCCTGGTGAGCCTGCGGACGGCGGAAATGATCAAGTACGCGTGCAACGCATTTCACGCGGTGAAGATTTCCTTCGCGAACGAGATTGGGGCGCTGGCGGGGAAGCTGGAGATCGACGCACGGGAAGTGATGGACACGTTATGCCGGGACACGAAACTGAATGTGTCCGCTGCGTACCTGAAACCTGGATTTGCGTTTGGCGGTTCATGCCTGCCGAAAGACTTGCGCGCGCTGACCTACCGCGCGTCGCGGCTGGATTTGAATCTTCCGCTGCTTACTTCGGCGCTGCCGAGCAATGAGCAGCATCTGAAGCGGGCGATCGACCGCGTGCTGGATCTGCCGGCGGTACGCATCGGCGTGATTGGCCTCGCGTTCAAGGAAGACACCGACGATTTGCGCGAGAGTCCGGTGGTCGCTCTGCTGGAACAACTGATCGGAAAGGGTCGTGACTTGCGGGTGTACGATCCGCAAATCCGGATGGATACGATTTACGGCGCGAACCGGACCTTCTTGCTGGAGAGCATTCCGCATATCGGGCGGCTGCTGGACAATCGCCTGGAAGACACGCTCGGCTGGGCGCAGACCCTGGTGGTAGCCCAGAAGCAAGGCACGGAGATAGCGGCACAAATTCGCTCCAGCGGGCTGCCGGTAATCGATCTAATGGCCGCTAATGGACGCAACTGAGACGCCCGATATTATCACTAACGGTGCACTCCTCTAGATGATCCGGCTCTTCAGAGTCTTCATTCCGGCCAGCGTGCTGGCATTGCTGGCGTCGGAAGTGGTGCTCATCTTGTCGTGCTATATCCTGGCGGGAATTTTTGTTCTGGATGTGGACACGGCAGTGTTCCTGCTGGACGACAACGGACTGGCGCGCATCGCGCTGGTGGTGGCGTGCCTCATGCTGGGCATCTACTTTCACGATCTGTATGAGCAGTTCCGCATCAAGAGCCGAATGGTGCTATTTCACCAGATGTGCCTGGTGCTGGGGCTGGCATTTCTGTCGCAAGGCGCACTGAGCTATTTGCATCTGCCGGAGTGGACGCTGCCGGCGCGAATGATGATCTGGGGCAGCGGACTGGTGCTGGTGTTTCTGCCGGCCTGGCGAATTTTTTATTCCGATGTCGGCATGCGCGCATTCGGCGCCGAGCGGGTGCTGTTTCTAGGGACATCGTCGCTGGTTCAGGAGATCGCGGAGCGGCTGGCCGAGCATCCGGAACTTGGAATGGTGGCGGTGGGATATGTCGACGATGTAGAAGATCCGGCCGCGCCGCTGCCGGGGCCGAAGCTGGTGGGCGGCATATCCGGCCTGCGCCAGGCAATTGCGGATTTGAAGCCGGATCGCATCGTGGTGGGAATGAGCGAGCGGAGACAGCGACTGCCGGTGCACGATCTGCTGGACCTGCGTTTCAGCGGCCTCAAGATCGAGGATGCGCTGAACCTTTACGAAGCTGCATTCAACCGCGTTTGTACGCGCGGGCTGCGGCCATCACAGCTGATCTTTTCGGCCGAGCTGGGACCCCGGCCAAAGCGCGTGATGTGGCAGGGGCTCTATTCACTGGCCATCGCACTGGTGGCCACGGTAATAACGCTGCCGATTATGGTGCTGGTCGCGCTAGTGGTGAAAGTCTCATCGCCGGGACCGGTGCTGTTCCGGCAGCGGCGCGTGGGCAAGGACGACATTCCCTTCACGCTATACAAGTTCCGGTCCATGTATGCGGATGCCGAGGCGGAAACCGGGGCGGTTTGGGCCAAGAAGGACGATCCGCGCATCACGCGCGTGGGACGCTGGCTGCGAAGATTGCGGCTGGACGAGCTTCCGCAGCTGTTCAACGTGCTCAAAGGGGAGATGTCGGTAGTGGGTCCGCGGCCGGAGCGTCCCGAGTTTGTGCGCGAACTCTCCGAGAAGATCCCGTATTATCGCCAGCGGCATTGCGTGAAGCCGGGCATCACGGGGTGGGCGCAGATTAACCACAAGTACGGCGACACGCTGGAGGACACCATCGTGAAGCTGGAATTCGACCTGTACTACATCAAGAACTTGTCGCCGGGACTGGATCTATACATCATGTTTCACACGGCGAAGGTGATGCTGCTGTCGCGCGGATCGCAGTAGCGCGGGCATGAACGGGAATTAACGGCAGCGTTACGTTCTGTTTCAATCGGGTGTGTCAGGGCGCCATCCAATCCGTAGAAGCCGGTGAATCCGGTTTCGAAAGAGAAAGAAGGCACGTTATGTTGAAGAGAATGGTTCTTCCCGCGGCTCTGCTGATTTCAACGCTGGGCGTTACGCTGGCTCCGTCGGCGGCTGCGGCGAATCGCAACGATTTTGGGCGCGGAGGAGAGTCGAACCGTGTCGTCAACAGTTACAGCTACGGCTATAACAATAACTATCGTGAGACGTCGAATTCTCGCGAGTGGCGGGAGCGGCAGGAACGGGATCGCCGGGTACGCGAATGGCGCGAGCGGGAACGGCGCGGGCGCGGGTTTGGAGAGCGGGATTATTACCGGCGGTAGAAGAGGCCGGCCGGGGGGCCGGCCGCGGACCTGGGGGTCCGCCCCACAATGTTAGTCCTGGAGGATGGGGAGCAGGGTGGGGGCGGGGTCCTCGAGGTTGAGGTAACGGGTGTCCAAGAGGCGCTGGGGTTCGATATTGCCCATGGCGGACAGCAGCGTCTCTTTGAGGTGGGGGTAGTCTTTTTCGATCTCGCCGAACATGCCGCGGATGGATTTGCGAACCGTGCCGACGCGCTGGGAGCAGCCGCACGGGATGACGGGAGCGCCGGTGGATGCTGCGAACTGAGTGGTGATGTCCTCGGTGACGAAGACCAGCGGGCGGATCAGGCGGAATTCCTTGTCGCGCGACCACGTGATGGCGGGGAGCGCGCTGATGCGGCCGGTGAACATCGCGTTGCGCAGGAAACTCTCGCAGAAATCATCGGCGGTGTGTCCGAACGCGATGACGTTAGCCTTCAGATCCCGGGCAATCTCATACACGGCGCGGCGGCGATAGCGGCTGCACAGGTCGCATCCATGATCGGGCTGCTCTTTGAGAAGGCGGAACGAAGGACGATCGTGATAATACGTCCACGCGATGCCGCGCTGCTTCAGGTACTCGCCCAGGGGCTCGATGGGGCGCAGGAATTTTCCTTGTTCCACCGTGAATGCGCAGACAGTGAAGTCGATGGGAGCGCGCTTCTGGAGCAGCAAGAGCGCTTCCAGCAGCGTTAGCGAGTCCTTGCCGCCGGAGAAGGCCACGGCGACGCGATCGCCATCGCGGATCATTTTGAACCGGGTCACGGCTTCGCCAGTTTTGCGGAGGAGTGTCTTTTCCAGTTCCATACTAATCGGACGGCAGCCGGAAGCGGCTGGTCTCCAGCTCCATGGTGAAGTTCTCGCCCAGATAAACGCGGCGGACGTCGGGATCCGCGCCCAGGGCTTCGGGACTGCCCGCGCGGAAGATTTTCCCGTTGTTGATGATATAGGCGCGGTCCACCACGGCCAGGGTCTCGCGAACATTGTGGTCGGTAACGAGCACGCCGATACCGGAAGTCTTCAGATCGAAAATGATTCGCTGGAGCTCCAGTACCTGAATGGGATCGATGCCGGAGAATGGCTCATCGAGCAGCAGAAACTTGGGCTCGATGACCAGCGAGCGCGCGATCTCGACGCGGCGGCGCTCACCGCCGGAGAGCGCGTAGCCCTTGTTGTGCCGCACAGTTTCGAGGCCCAGCTGCTCGATCAGCTGGTTCATGCGCTCACGGCGCTCGCGGCCGCGCATGCTAAGACTCTGGAGGATGGCCATCAGGTTTTCCTCCACGGTGAGCTTGCGGAATACCGAGGGCTCCTGCGGGAGGTAGCTGATGCCGCGCCGCGCGCGCTGGTACATCGGCATGTTGGTGATGTCTTCGCTGGAGCCGTCATGGCCCAGCATCACGCGGCCCGAGTCGGGACTGATGAGACCGACGATCATGTAAAACGACGTGGTCTTGCCGGCCCCGTTAGGTCCAAGCAGGCCCACCACTTCGCCTTGCTGGACCCACAAGGAGACGTTATCCACTACCTTGCGGCGGCGGTACGCTTTGCAGATTTCGGTGGTCTGAAGGGTATACATGCGGGGCTTTACTTGCGATGCAACAGGCTTTTCGCCGGCTGGCCCTCCGCTCCGTTCACAAGCAGCCTATCATCCAGCGAAAACCAGATCAATTCCTCGCCGCGCGTGCGGCCTTTGAGACTATCCACCAGAAGCGGCTGGCCGCCGTTGAGGATCACCTTGTCTTCATCGACATAATACTCGGCATGTTCGGAGGTGCCGGTTCGGGTACGCTTGGGCGCGGCTTGCACAATCTGGACCTTGCCGTCGGCGAAGGCATGGTCAAGGGAAGAATCGTTATCGTCATCGCGCAGGAACGCGCGCAGCTCTTGCGAGCGAACCTTCATATCGGGACGGTCTAGAATCACGCCGCCGGTGTAGTGCGCCAGGCGGTCCTCATCGCGGTAGACCATTTCGGGCGCTTTGACGACGGTGAACACGGGACCCATTTTCTTGGTTTTGGCGGCAGCTTCGGTTTTTTCGTCGCCTTTGGGCTTGTCGATCAGCTCGCTGATGACGTGACCGTGCGCCTTTACCACTTCATTCTCGCGGTCGATCTCCACGGCATCCGCCTGGAGCCGGTTCGCGCCTTGCCAGAGAATCGCGTTGCCCTCATAGCGGACCTGCTGATTGCTCTCAGTCGACGTCATCCTGCGGGCCTTGGCATGGAGCGGCTCATCATCGGCCAGCAGACTGCCGCCGCCGCTCGCGTCCTTCTTTCTCTCTTTCTTCTTCTCGGGCATGTGTATGGAATTCACGTTTCCGTCAGCGGTGAAGTCACCACTGCTCTGATCCAGAACGATGGCGCTGCTGGAGGTGGAGCCGGTGGGGTCCCAGACCTTGGCCGCGCCTGTCAGGTAAATGCGATTCTTTACCTGGTCGAGAAACGCTTTCTCGGCGCGGGCCTTGCGGTCGCCCTCCTCATAGCGAAAATCGTTCCACTGCTCCAGCTTCGCGAGCTGGGAGGAGTTGGGCTGAAACTCACCGGTCATATCCTTGCTCCAGGTGAAGGCGGGCGGAGGCGGTTCCTTCGCGTCCTTCAGCTTGGGCTTGTCGGTGCGCGTGGAAACATTGATGGAGCGGAAGGATTGGATCTGATTCTTGGCCCCGTAAGTAACCCAGATGCGATCGCCGTTCAGCAGCCGGTGCGGCTGAGTGGGACGGTTGGGGGTGAACTCGAGAGAGCCGGGCGCCAGCGTCTCCAGATTGTCAATCTCCTGACCGCCGGCACGCATTCTGGTTTTGATCACTTCGGAGCGAAGAATTCGAGTGTCGGCGACATCGGCCGCGCCGGGGTGGGCGACTGGCGTCGAGGTCAGCACACTATGGCCGGTTGCCAGAGCGGTCTGGAGTTTGCTGTCTTCGCCGGAAGTATCGAAGTCGAGATCGACGCGGTCGGCGGTGATGTGCGTATGGGCAGTCTCGGTGTTTGAATCCAGGCGCGCATTGGGCGTGCCGACGATTTTGTTCACTTCGCGATTGTCGTCCAGCGTCATAACGAGCTGGTCCGCGGCATAGATCACTTCGCGGCCGGGACGGAGATCCTTGCCTTCGGCCTTTTGAGCTTCCACTAACTGGATCTCACCGTGCAGCAGCGTGACTACGGCGGGTCCGGCATTGAGCGTGAGGGTATCGCGGGTCATTTTCGACCATTGGCCCAGGAAAACTTTGGATTCTTTCTCTTTGTAGGTGACGTCGCCGGCTTCCACTTTCATGGGGCGGGCTTTGCCATCCTGGCCGCGCCACAGCATCTGGACCTGGCTGCGCATCACCAGCTCATGGGTGGAAGGATCGTAAGCGCCGCCCAGCGCGTGACCTTCGCCGCGATCGAACTGGAAGGACGCGAGGCGGTCCGTGGTAGCCTTTCCGGTCTTGGTTTCAAAATGCACGCCGGAGGAGCGGATTTGCATCAAGCGGCCGGAAGGCGGCTCGTTGGGGCGGACGCCCATGGTGATTTCGACGTCCCCGTCGGAATAGAGGATGCCCTGCTTGATGTCGAACTCGGCGCTGGCGCTCTTGACGAGGTCGTACTCGGGTCCGCCCTTCTGGAAAAGATGCAGCTCGATGCCTTTGAGACGGTACTTGCCTTCCACTTCCTCGAATTCCTTGGCAAAGACGGATACCACGGGCTTGTCTTTGGCCATCTTGGTGTAGCTCCAGCCCTGGGCGGAGGCGGAGATGCCGGGGGGGAGCGATTTGGGGCGGGCGGGAGCGGAAGTGGCCTGGGCTTTGAAGCGGGCGTACCAGGTGGTTCCTACACCGACAAGGATGAAGAGAATCGCGAGCAGAATGAGAGGCCGCACACTACGCATGGACTCTTTCAGCATAGCGCGGGATGCTCGCACGATTCAGAGCCGCGCGCGTTAGCAAGCGGGCGTAATGCGGCAGGCGTGGGGAATGTGGGGGGGCGGTACGCTTCCTTACGGGCGCGGCTCGGTGACGCCAGCCGGTTCAGAGCCGCGCGCGTTAGCAAGCGGGTGGCTGGGGACAGGGCATGGCCCTGTGTTACGGTTTTAGTAATGACCCGTTTTTCGCTGGTGTTGATCAAGCCAACGCACTACGACGACGACGGCTATCTGATCCAGTGGTTCCGTTCGGCTATTCCTTCCAACACTCTGGCGGTGATGAACGGGCTGGCGCTGGAATGCAAAACCCGGCGCGTACTGGGCGACGATGTCGACATCGTAGTCCAGGCTTATGACGAAACGAATACCCGGGTCCGCACGGATCGCATTGCGCGGCAGCTTTCCGGTACGCGAGGCCTGGTGGCGCTGATCGGCGTGCAGTCAAATCAGTTTCCGCGGGCGATGGACATCGCGCGGCGTTTGCGCGCCGCGGGCGTGCAGGTGTGCCTTGGCGGATTTC
The DNA here is from genome assembly GCA_030776455.1 of Acidobacteriota bacterium. GTDB lineage: Bacteria > Acidobacteriota > Terriglobia > Bryobacterales > Bryobacteraceae > JALYHQ01. Next base: position 11,917 of record JALYHQ010000127.1, read on the forward strand.
ACGTTTCGGGCTGTTTGTCGATGCTGCCGGAGCTGCCGCCCGAGCTGAAGGAGGCCATGGACCTGGGCATTTCGCTGTTCGCCGGCGAAGCCGAGGGACGATTCGAGGAAGTGCTGCGCGACGCCTGGAATGGAACGCTGAAGCCGCTGTATAACTACATGGCGGATCTGCCGTCGCTGGACGGCGCCACTATGCCCATGCTTCCGGCGTCGCGCATCAAGCGCACCGGCGGGCATTTGACCAGCTTCGATGCCGGACGAGGGTGTCCGTTTCTGTGTTCCTTCTGCACCATCATCAATGTGCAGGGGCGCAAATCGCGGAGGCGGTCGGCGGACGATGTAGAGCAGATCATCCGCGGGAATTTGGCGCAGGGGATCAATCGCTTCTTCATCACCGACGACAATTTCGCGCGCAACACGGACTGGGAGCGCATTTTCGACCGCCTGATCGCGATGCGGGAGCAGGAGAAGCTCAACATCAAGTTCATCATCCAGGTGGACACCATGTGCCACCGGCTGCCGCACTTTATCGAAAAGGCGGGCCGGGCGGGCGTCGCGCGCGTCTTCATCGGCCTGGAGAGTATCAATCCGGACAGCCTGCTGGGCGCGCGGAAGAAGCAGAACAAGATCACCGAGTACCGCAAGATGCTGCTGGCGTGGAAGTACGCCGGCGTCACGGTGTTCGCGGGTTATATTCTCGGATTCCCCGCCGATACGCCCGAGTCGATCATTCGCGATATCAAGATCATCCAGCGCGAGCTGCCCATCGACTTGCTGGAGTTTCACTGCCTGACGCCGCTGCCGGGGTCCGAGGATCATCTGGCGCTGTACAAGGCGGGCGCGTATCTGGATCCGGATTTGAACAAGTACGACCTGGAACACGTCACCGCGAAACACGCCAGCATGACTCGCGAGCAGTGGGAAAAGGTGTATCAGGACGCGTGGACCACCTTCTACACCCGCGAGCACATGGAAACGGTGATGCGCCGCGCGGTGGCAACCAATAGCAACCCGGGCAACATGCTGCTGTTGCTGACCTGGTACTACGGGTGCATCGCCATCGAACATGTTCATCCACTGCAGGGCGGATATTTCCGGCGCAAGTATCGCAAGGAGCGGCGGCCGGGGATGCCGGTGGAAAATCCGCTGGTGTTCTATCCGAAGTTTGCCTTCGATGTGATTTCGAAGCATCTGAGAATGGCCAGGCAGATCTGGCATTTCGGGCGGTTTCGACAGCAGTTAAAGCGCGACGCGCAGGCGCGGGACTATGTGGATCTGGCTTTGACGCCGGTGGTGGAAGACGAGTTCGACGCGTTTGAGATGTTCTCGAATACGGAGGCAGCGAAGTCGGCGGTAGTGAAAGCGCGGCATCCGAGCGAGACGCGGGCGGCGGCGCCCAAGGGCGCGCTGGTGAATATTGAGCGGTAGCAAGCGTTACGCTCCCTCACGGTCGCGGCTCAGTTCGGGCCGGTAGCAAGTGGGCATGCGGATTCTGAAGGCTGGTCTGCTCTATTTCGCGCTCGTATTTGGAGCCGGTTTCGTGCTTGGAACCATTCGGGTACTGTGGGTGGTCCCCCGATTCGGCGCCAGAACAGCGGAACTGATGGAAACACCATCATGTTGTTGGTTACCGTTGTTGCGGCGCGATGGATAGTCCGGCGGCTGGCGGTGCCGTCCACGCTTGCCGCGCGCTTAAGTATGGGGTGCTCCGCGGTTGCCTTCTTACTGGTCGCCGAGTTCACGCTGGTGCTCTGGATTCGGGGCTTATCCATCCGCGAATACCTTGCAACCCGAGATCCTGTATCGGGAACGGTCTACTATCTGATGCTGGGCGTGTTCGCGCTAATGCCGCTGCTGGGCCGGTTCACGCCAGCCAGCGCCAAAGGATAAGTAACTCACCGGCGATGAATAACGTGCCGAAAATCGTCTTGTTATGACGGGCTGACCGGCGCGGCAGATAAATATCGAAATTTTCCCGGCGATCCCTGGTGTATCGAGCGGCCAAGTTGGTTAAGGGGCACCGGCACTTGTTCAAGGCCAGAATCGCGCACTCCACCACAATGAGGATGGTAACTGCCAAGGCCCAATCCAACCGATTTGCCAAGCCGAACACAGGCAGCAATAAAATGCACAGAACAAAAAACGCCCAAACGGCAGTATGCAGCAGCTTGATGGCGGTGAGGACTCTTGCGTGGTTTAGCGACATTATCGGTGCTCAGTGGACTTGGCTATTCACATTGTGACCGAAAATCCGCTCCTGCACTTGCTCGCTGATATGCTGTAGTTTGTTTTCATCGACTTACAAACTAGACTTGTCACTCCTCGACCGAGTCTGCTAATATAGGCCTGAACCGGGCAGGTAACGCACGGCTCAAGATTTATCAACAATCGAGAGTTTCCCAGAGAGGTCAATCTTATGAATATTCGACCGTTGTACGACCGCATTGTGGTCAAGCGCATTGAAAACGAGAAGGACAACATGCAGGGTGGCCTGTATATTCCCGACTCGGCGAAAGAGAAGCCGCAGGAAGGCGAAGTGATCGCCGTAGGCCAAGGCAAGCGCCTGGAGAACGGCAAGACCGTCGCGCTGGACGTGAAAGCCGGCGACCGCATCCTGTTCGGCAAGTATTCCGGCAGCGAAATCAGGCTGGATGGAAACGAGTACCTGATCATGCGCGAGGACGAAGTCCTCGGAGTCTTGGACGGCTCGGCGAAGCCCGCGACGAAAGTTGCATAACGTTTTTAAGGAGAAATAGATAATGCCAGCAAAACAAATTGTATACAGCGAAAATTCCCGCCAGGCGATTCTGCGCGGCGTCAACCAGTTGGCTGACGCGGTGAAGGTAACGCTTGGTCCCAAAGGCCGCAACGTGGTTCTCGAGAAAAAGTTCGGCGGCCCCACCATTACCAAGGACGGCGTGACGGTTGCCAAGGAGATCGAGCTGAAGGATCCGCTCGAGAACATGGGCGCGCAGATGGTGCGCGAAGTGGCCTCGAAGACCTCCGACACGGCCGGCGACGGCACCACCACCGCCACGATTCTGGCGCAGGCCATCTACCGCGAAGGCGTGAAGTCGGTAGCCGCCGGGGCCAACCCGATGGCGCTGAAGCGCGGCATTGAAAAGGCCGTGGAAGCGGTTGTCGAGGAAGTGAAGAAGTATTCGAAGCCCGTGTCCGGCGACATGATCGCGCAAGTGGGCACCATCTCCGCCAACGGCGACTCCACCATCGGCAACATCATCGCCGACGCGATGAAGAAAGTCGGTAAGGACGGCGTCATCACGGTGGAAGAGAGCAAGACCATGTCCACCGAGCTCGACCTGGTGGAAGGTATGCAGTTCGACCGCGGTTACCTCTCGCCCTACTTCATCTCCGATCCGGAGCGCATGGAAGCGGTATTGGAAGATCCCTACATCCTGATCCACGAGAAGAAGATCAGCAACATGAAAGACCTGCTGCCGCTTCTGGAGCAGATCGCCCGCTCGGGTAAGCCGCTGCTGGTGATCGCCGAGGAAGTGGAAGGCGAGGCGCTGGCCACCCTGGTGGTCAACAAGCTGCGCGGCACGTTGAATGCTTGCGCGGTGAAGGCTCCGGGCTTCGGCGATCGCCGCAAGGCCATGCTCGAGGACATCGGCGTTCTCACGGGCGGCAAGTCCATCATGGAAGAGACCGGCATAAAGCTGGAAGGCGTCAAGCTGGACGACCTGGGCCGGGCCAAGCGCGTCACGGTGGACAAGGACAACACCACCATCGTGGACGGCGGCGGGCAGCAGAAGACGATTGAAGGCCGGATCAAACAGCTCCGGGCGCAGATCGAAGAGACCACCAGCGATTACGATCGCGAGAAGCTGCAAGAGCGGCTGGCCAAGCTGGCCGGCGGCGTTGCGGTGATCAAAGTAGGCGCGGCCACCGAGACCGAAATGAAGGAAAAGAAGGCTCGTGTGGAAGACGCCCTGCATGCCACTCGCGCGGCTGTCGAGGAAGGCATTGTTCCGGGCGGCGGCGTAGCGCTGCTGCGCGCGGCCGTGGCTCTCGATAGTCTCAAGGGCGATGGCGATGAGCAGATCGGTATCCGCATCATCCATCGCTCCTGCGAAGAGCCGGTTCGCCAGATTGTTGGCAACGCCGGTTTCGAAGGCGCTATCGTGATCGAGAAGATCAAGGCGAATGCGGACCCGAACTACGGCTTCAACGCCGCTAACGGGCAGTATGAGGACCTGGTGAAAGCCGGCGTGATCGATCCGACCAAGGTGACGCGGTCGGCATTGCAGAACGCCGCTTCAATCAGCGCGCTGATGCTGACGACGGAAGCGATGATCTGCGAGATCCCCGAGAAGAAGTCGGCCGGCGGCGGCCCGGGCGGTCCCGGCGGGCACGGTCCGGAGATGGATTACTAAGAAGTTCGATCCATCCAAACGAAGTTAAGAGCCGCTCCGAAAGGGGCGGCTTTTTTTGTTTGCGCGGGTATGCAGTGCTTGGATCCACGCGGGTGAAGTCCGCAGCCACTTCGGGCTCGCGAAAAGCTTCGGCAACCGCTCTTGAGGAACGCAATTGGTCATGCTTGTGGGGCAGTCGGTTTCGCCTGCCGGAGGCCGATTGCTAATCGGCCGCAGGATACTATCCTGCCCCACACGGCGGCACGTTCATCAGGGGGCCGAACGCTTCCTTTGGTCGCGGCTATGAATCGGCAGCCTATCGCTTTTTGATGGGGAACGTCCACATCAATTGAACCTGTTTCAAGATCTGCGGTTTGCATTTCGGACTCTGCGGAAGAGTCCGGGATTTGCGCTGTCGGCGATTGTCGCGCTGGGGCTGGGTATTGGGGCCAACAGCGCGATGTTCAGCATTATCGACGGTGTGCTGCTGCGCCCGCTGCCGTTTCCGAATTCCCAGAATCTGGTGAACGTCTGGGAGACCAATTTTGCCCGCAAGATTCCCAAGATGATTGCGCCGCCGGGCAACTATTATGACTGGCGCGCGATGAACCACGTGTTCTCGGCCATCGGAGCGTACCGTGGGAACACGTTCAATCTGGCCTCTAAGGACAATGAGCCGGAGCGGTTCATCGGGGCGATCTGCGATCCAGGTTTTTTCGCCACGCTGCAAGTGCGGCCATTGCTGGGACGCACATTGACAGAGGAGGAGGACCAAGAGGGCCGGGATGGGGTGGTGATTCTGGGCTATGGTCTGTGGCGGCAGCACTTCGGCGGCGATCCGAAGATTATCGGCCAGAATCTGCTGCTGGACGGCCGGCCGCGGACCGTGATCGGGGTGATGCCGGAGGGTTTTCAATACCCGGCCGCGGCGACGATGTGGGCGCCACTGGTGCTGGATAAGGAATCCAGGACGCGGCGCGATTTTCACCAACTGCGGGTGATCGCGCGGCTTAAGGACGGGGTCAGCAGCGAGCGCGCCCGGTCGGAATTTCAGACCATCGGCGCGCAGCTCGCGCAGCAGTATCCCGACTTGAACAAGGATGAAGGGATCGCCATTAATT